>JAAYTW010000105.1 GCA_012517955.1 Candidatus Zixiibacteriota bacterium
AGCGAGCCACAACTAAAAGGACTCAAATTGAAAGGAGCCATGATGCCGTCGTCAAGAGAACACAACCCGGAATCTGTAGTCAGGGAGATTAAACGGGTAACCAGGCGGAAGTTTTCAACTGAGGAGAAGATTCGGATAGTGTTGGAGGGGTTAAAAGGAGAAGCGAGTATTGCTGAATTGTGTCGGCGTGAGGGGATTGTGCCGAATCTGTATTATCGCTGGAGCAAGGACTTTTTGGAAGCGGGTAAGAAGCGTCTCAAAGGTAACAGCCAGCGGGAAACCAACAACAGCAAAATGGCGGATCTGCGTCAGGAGAACAAGTATCTCCAGCAACTGGTGGCGGAAATCTCGTTCCAGAATCGGGTGCTTAAAAAAGTTTGAACGGTTGGAAGTAAAGATTCTTCGCTACATGCGGTCGGAAACTGAATTTGCACATATGTTTTCCATGCTTGGTATTCAGCTTCAAAACGATTTTTAATATCCGCTTTTTGACCGGATGCCGGGGGAATAAAAAGAGTTATGAATACCCCCATGATTATGATGTGTTTTTTGTAACTCATTACTATTCAACTAGCGGCGCAGGGATTCGAACCCCGGACACGAGGATTATGATTCCTCTGCTCTGACCAGCTGAGCTACGCCGCCGTATCCGCTAATTTAGATAGATAACCCTTATTGTCAAGCAATTCTTTAAATTGATAACCTATCATTCCGGCGATTTTAAATATTCTTTTGGGCGCCGTCCAAAATAGATTATATTCCATTCATGATGATTCCCGATTACTTGAAAGATTTAAATAAACATCAAAAAGAAGCTGTTTGTTGCTTGGATGGGCCGCTTCTGGTTTTGGCAGGCGCCGGAACCGGCAAGACTAAAGTCATTACTCATCGGATTACTCATCTTATCGCCACCCATACTGCCCGACCTGATCAAGTGCTGGGCGTCACTTTCACCAATAAAGCTGCCGGCGAAATGAAGAAACGCGTAATTGACCTTCTAGGACCGGTAGGGCGATATGTTCATCTGTCAACGTTCCATTCTTTTTGCGTGTTTTTGCTTAGACAGCATGCCGAAACCATCGGTTATAAGAGTAGCTTTACAATCTATGATGAAGCCGACAGCCTCGCCCTGATAAAGCGAATCTGCAAATCGCTGAATATCCTTGATGGGCAGCCTTCTCCAAGCGTCGCTCAACACCGAATTTCCGAAGCCAAAAGCCGCTTACTGACGCCTGCGCAATTTGACGGAATGACTGCCGGGGATTATTTAGCTGGTCAGGTATCTTTGATTTATAGGCAATACGAGCTTGAATTAAAGAAAAACAACGCCGTCGATTTTGACGATCTTCTTAGATTGACCGTAGCTATGTTTGAACAAAACCCGCAATTGCTACGATATTATCAAAGCAGGTTCAGTCACGTTCTTGTCGATGAATATCAGGACACGAATTATGCCCAATACCGAATTGTTCGCCTTCTGACCGAAAGTCATCGAAATATCTGCGTGGTCGGCGATGACGATCAGGCTATATACGGATGGCGCGGTGCGGATATCAAAAACATTTTGAATTTCGAAGAGGATTTTCCGGGATGCCGGGTAATAACTCTTGACCAGAACTATCGTTCTACCAATATCATTCTTGATGCCGCTCATGGGGTAGTTAGCAAAATCGGGCGTCGCAAGCCCAAAAAGCTGTACACGCGCAGAAACGGGGGCGATTCGGTGACCTTGTTGCAATGTGCGGATGACCGCGAAGAAGCTTCAGCCATTGCCGGCCTAATAAAGGTTGGGCTTCAAAACGGCAAAAAGCCAACCGATTTCGCGATACTATATCGAACCAACGCTCAGTCTCGCGCCATTGAAGACGCGCTTCGCGATTCCGGGATTCCTTATACAATTGTCGGCGGGACCAAGTTCTATGAACGCATGGAAGTAAAAGATATTTTAGCTTATTTGCGGCTTTTGATTAATCCCGATGACACCCAGTCCCTGCTTCGAATAGTAAACGTGCCGAAACGAGGTTTGGGCGAAGTATCAATCGCCAGATTGCAACAATCGGCCGAAAGGTACGGCAAATCGCCGTTTGCTTTAATGGCTACACCCGAGCTGGCCGATATCAAAGGCAAACCGGCAATCGAATTAAAAAAGCTTCACGCGATACTTACTGAATTATCCGCTAAAATAAACGAACTAAAACCCGATGAATTGGCAATTCGATTGATCGAGGGAATCGGTTATCTGAAAATGCTCGATGAAGAGAATTCGCCGGAAGCCGATGTCCGCGCCGATAACGTCCGTGAACTTGTAAGCGGTATCGCCGCTTTTATGGAACGCAAAGAAGAAGAAGAGCCCGAGACACCAATTACACTAGCGGCTTTTCTCGAAGAGGTAGCTCTTATAACCGATATCGATACATTTAAGGATGAAGCCGCGGTCGTCCTGATGACCGTTCATGCCGCCAAAGGACTCGAATTCGATACCGTGTTCATCGCCGGTATGGAGGAAGGACTATTCCCTCTGATTAGGGATTCATCGACCGACGCCGATTTAGAGGAGGAACGCCGCTTATGTTATGTCGGAATTACCCGCGCCAAAAACAAATTATACTTGGCGCTTTCGGCTTTTCGACGGCGTTATGGCAATTCTTTCGTCACGGAACCATCGCGGTTTCTGTTCGATATTGACCGAAATTTAATAGAAGTTGAAAAATTCGGTTACCTCGGCGAATATAACCGTCTTTATCGCGATAGGAAAACGAGGACCAGCACGCAAATCGAATTGCCCTCCGTGAGCCGCGGTTCGGGGAACGATGCGCCAATGACTTATGGCATTCCCGTTGAGGCAAACGGAGAGTCAATCAAAGTAGGCCAAAAAGTGTCCCATAAAAAATTTGGGACCGGCACGATAATAGCGCGCGAGGGATCCGGCGCTACAACGATGATCACGGTTCGTTTCTCCGGAATGGTAAAAAAACTCATGGCCAATCATGCAGCCCTTGAAATACTGGGATGATTTAATTCATTAGGACACTTCATCTTTGCCCTAGAAGATTTAGCTTGCAATTTTTTTAATCGCTTGGATATTTAAGGCCGGTGGAGATTTCCGGAAATCATTGGGTAAAGTAAGCGGTCCGGTAATCGCCAATCTTACTATATGAAAAAAAAGTTTCTAAATCTGAAATCGATTATCGCGTTGGTCGTTGTGTTATTTATAATAATGCTGTCTCAATCAATTCTCGAATATCGCTCCGGCCGCAAGGCTGTAATCAGTCTTCTTAATAATCAGGCGGGCGCTCTCATAACCAGCGTCGCCCGCGCCAGCGAAAAGGGGATTATCAGCTACGAGACCCAACAGGAACGGATTCGTCGCCATCTTTTTACGATAGCGGAAATGATTGATCGACTGGCTTCTTGCGGAAAAGCGACAAACGACCGGCTCTTGGAAATCGTCGATTCCGATAGTTTGGCCGCGCTTACGATTTATGATAAGAGGGGCCGGATAATATTCCCCGATCCGGACCATTCCTATCTTTTGGCCGTTTTGTCAGAGAAAAGGTTAAATGAAATATCTAAACAAAAAACCAAGCGCATCGCTCTGAATTTTATAGAACTACCGTCTGGGAAACGCGCTTTCGCCGCAGCCTTAAATGATAGTCGGGAAGGCCTGATAATCGTCGCTATGGATGCCGCTGAACTTCTTAAGATTCGCCAGACTCTGGGCGCGGGAAGTTTTATTGAAGATATCGGTGACAGTCCGGGAGTTGAGTACGCCGGTATAATTAGCAACGGCCTAATCTTGGCCGCCTCCAAAAAACTTATCGGCGAATCGCTTGATAACTGGTCGGAAACGATTGATTCCACAAATACCGCGATAAGGACCCGCATTCGAAAAATCTCAAACGATGGCAGCGATGATGTTTACGAGGCAATCGGTCCGTTCACGGTGAATGGACGATGGCATGGCAACATCTTAATCGGAATGAACACCGAATATTTGAATTCGCTGGACAATAAACTCCGACGCGACATTTTCTGGCGTTCTCTATTGTTGTTGATTGTTGCTATAACGGCAATAGGAGGAATCTGGCTGCGACAGAATTACGTGATGATTTCGGAGCAGTATAATGAAATCCTTCACGATGTTCAAAGGCTGGAAAGGGACAAAGCGATAAATTCGCGCCAGATCGCCATGGGGGAACTGGCCAGCGGCGTGTCTCATGAGATAAGAAACTCGCTTAATGCGATACGTGTCATAATTCAAAGGTTGCAGCGGGAATTTACCCCTCAAAACGATAAAGCCGAATACGCGCAATTAACCGATATGATAAGAAAAGAGACAGACAGAATCAACGGCACCATCGAACAATTCCTTAGTTTTGCCAAACCGCCGGTACTGCACAAGGAAACCGCGAATTTGAACGATTGCTTAAAGGACATCGTCGCCCTTGTGGAGCCCCGGGTAAAATCGAAACATTGCTCGCTAAAAACGGAATATGGTTCATTACCGCTGATGAAATTTGATCACGAACTATGCCGCCAGGCGTTCCTGAATCTGCTGGACAACGCGTTGGCCGCCGTAGGGGATGATGGAATCATTTCCGTGAAAACATTCCAAGAAAACGACGCTATCGTGGTCGAAATCGCCGATAACGGCCCGGGTGTTCCGGACCATGATAAACAGCGCGTGTTCGATTTATATTATACGACCAAATCAGGCGGCACCGGGCTTGGATTGCCGACGGTTTTGAGAATAGTCCGAGAGCACGGCGGGCGAATTGATTTACTTGATTCGCCGCTTGGCGGAGCCCTTTTTAGAATGGAGTTTCCCCTTGAGTAATGAAGCTACATTGCTGGTTATCGATGATGAAGAAAGTCAATTGGTAGCCATCAGCGGGTTTTTAAAAAAACTTGGCTATAACGTAATTTCCTGTAATAGCGCCGAGTCCGCCCTGCCGATTTTTGAACGCGAACCGATTGACTTAGTGATTTCCGATATGCGGATGCCAGGGATGAGCGGCCTTGACCTGATGTTGAAAATTAAACCGGCCATCCCCGATATCATGTTCATTTTGATGACGGCTTACGGGACTGTCGATAACGCGGTCGAAAGCATAAAGCAGGGCGCCTTTAATTATCTTACCAAACCTATAGATCTCGATCAGCTGGAAATCAGTATCGCCAAAGCGCTGGAAAGCCGCAGATTGATAGTTGAAAACCGCCAGCTGAAAGATATCCTGAAAAGCCGCGGCGAGGCCAAAGGAATTATTACGGCATCCAAACAGATGGAACAGATTCTTAATGTTGTGGCCAGAGTTTCACCGACGACCGCTACCGTATTGATTCAAGGTGAATCGGGCACCGGCAAGGAACGAATTGCCCAGGCAATTCACTACGGCTCGCCCCGTTCAGACAAGCCGATGGTCACTATCAATTGCGCCGCTGTGCCCGAAACGCTCCTTGAGGCCGAATTGTTTGGACATGAACGCGGCGCTTTCACGGGAGCTCATATCGCCCGCAAAGGCAAACTCGAATACGCCGATGGCGGCACGTTGTTCATCGATGAAATCGGAGATATGCCGTTATCGTTGCAACCGAAATTATTGCGTTTTCTTCAAGAGGGAACAATAGAGCGATTGGGTTCGACGAAAACGATAAAATTGGATATTCGCATTATAGCCGCGACTCATCGCGACTTGCGGCAAATGGTCAAAGAAGAAAGATTCAGGGAAGATTTGTTTTATCGATTGAACGTCGTAAATATAGTTATCCCGCCTTTAAGGGAAAGAAAAGAAGATATTATCTTATTGACCGAATATTTTATAAAAATGTACTCGCAAAAAAATTCCAAAATGGTATTCGGTCTGACTCGCGAGGCTAAAGATATATTATTAAAATACAATTTCCCGGGAAATGTGAGGGAATTGGAAAACGCGATTGAGGCGGCGGTTGTGCTATGCCGTCATGAAGCGATTGATGTTGAAGATTTACCGGCTAGTTTCAAAGAAGTCAATACCGAACCGATTCTCGATGAATCCGGGTCGCTTCTCACCAAGCTTGAGGCGATCGAAAAGAAATTGATATTCGAGGCTTTAGAGAGACATGCCGGAAACAAAAGCCGGGCGGCTCGGGCCTTGGGGATTTCCGAAAAAAATATCCGCGATCGCCTTAAAAAATGGGACCAAGCGAATTCTTGATGCATTTTCGACCCGCAGGTCGTAATAATTCGACAAAATAGTCGAATCACCACTTGTCTGAAATTACCCATACTATTTTAATATTGCACTAATTTGTTAAAGAACAAACGATTAGGCTTTTATTTTTACAGTCCTGACACAATGGCATGAATATTGCCTTATAAAATCACGCCAAAGGATTTTAGAAAAGTGAAAAGTAGAATTAAAATAAACTCACAACAAAACATTCTCAAAGGAGGATTCGTAATGAGAAAAATTTATTTTCTCGCTCTTGTCATGGTGTTCATGGCGACATTAGCTTTCGCGCAGGCAACCGGTACTGTATCCGGGATGGTTCGCGATACGCTGGATAACCCGATAATCGGCGCCTCAGTCAACCTGATGCCGTTCGGCGGCGGCCATCATGACTATTATCACGCCAGTACCGATTCGACCGGCGCATTCTTAATTGAAGATGTGGAAGCCGGTTCATATCGCGCCGTGGCCAACAAAAGATATTATAATGGAGACATTGACAGTATAGTTGTCATTGCCGGTCAAAATACCGAAATCAACTTCGTGCTTGTTCCGGTAACTCCTCCTGTTATCGAATACGGCACGGTTTCCGGCGTCGTCCGCGATACCCTCGGCATGCCAATTGACAGCGCCAGGGTTCAGTTGGTGACACGCGGCGGTGATCCGCATCATGGCGGCCCGGGACACCGCGGTCATAATTATCATATGTATACCGGTGCTGACGGCACATTTGCATTCGACAGCGTCGAAGTCGGCGCTTACACGGCGATGGCCAGCAAAGTTATGGTTGGTCATGATGCCGAAACGCTTACGGTTGCCGTGGGCCAGAATACCGAAGTTGAACTTGTTTTAGGTCCGCGCGGCAATGGTCCGCATCATGGAGGCGGCCATCACGGCGGTCATCAAGGCGATACAATGGTGGTTGTGGAGCTTACCGGATGGGCTATTGTCATTGCCGATTCGGAACGCACTCATTACTACCTTGATATCGATGGCAACGATACTGCCGACTTCAGACTTTCTTTCGGCCCGCCTGACTATAATCCTAATAGCGGCGCCCAACGCCCAGCCGATGGTGATTCTATCTGGATTACCGGCGGTCTGATAGGTTATGGCACGCCACAAACCGTGATTGTATATACTATCAATGGCCTGTTCTGGCGTCAACCCGGTCGCGGTCACGGCGGTCATGGCGGTCATGGCGGCGGATGTCCTCATCCCGATTCAGTAACGGCTATCGAAGCGGCCGGCTTGGCTATTGTTACTGAAACCAACAACAGAACCCATTACTATCTGGATACCGACTACGATGCGGTTGCCGATTATATCCTTAATTTTGGCCCGCCCGATTACGATCCGGGTAATGGCGCCACTCGTCCCGCGAATGGCGATAGTATTTCAATAGTCGGCGGTCTACTCGATGGTCCGAATACGCTCGATGTAATCATTGTTTATGAAATCAATGGACTCCAGTGGTGGCGCGATCCGGGCGATACGATTAACCTTTGGCCCAAAATCGTAACGTCAGTAGATGATAACGAAGCACTGCCGTCAACTTATTTAATCGCCAACAGCTATCCCAATCCGTTCAACCCATCGGCAATTATCGCATTTGATATTCCAAACGCTGGAAACGTCCGCGTTGTGGTATATGATATTCTCGGCAAACAAGTGGCTAATTTGGCTGACAGATATTTCTCTGCCGGTCACCATGAATTGCAATTCACACCGGCGCAGCAAATCGGTTCAGCGGTTTATTTCTATAGAATCATCGCTGGTGAAGAAGCAACCGTCGGTAAAATGATTTTCCTGAAGTAAACCGTTTGTTCTGATTTGGAAAGGGCGTCTTCCAAAGGCGCCCTTTTTTTATTACGGAATCACCAATTATTATACCAAAAATACGAATGACCCGACAGAAACGTCGAATTTTCCTGTTCGGTAATGGCCCCGCTATTTATTGCAAATTGTAACCACTTGCCAATCAACATGTTGCGGTTAATTTAAAATAATTATTGTCGGCACTGCTTTTGCTAAATATATTGCGGGAGAGAAAGCAAATGATAGCAAAACTAAAAGACTCCATGTTAAACCGAGCGAATCTAATAAACCTGATTTCTATCTGGCTGGTTTTATTTGCGCCGGCGGTCCTATTCGATTACGCCGAAGCCCGCGATAAAAAAGCGCCCGGCTATGAAATCGGCGTTAATGGATTCCTCGACGAAGACGGCGATGGGTTCAACGACCTGCTGCCGGATAGCGATGGCGATGGCGTTCCCGATGCCCTCGATCCCGATTTCAGAGGGCGACACGGAGATAGCCTGGGCTACCGCCAGCAAGGACCCCCGCCGCTTCCTGATTCCGCCGGCCCGCGACACGGTTATGGTCCCGGCGAAATGGGGCCTCATGGCGAACCCGGCATGTTTGGCCCGGGCGATACAACCGGCCATCGCGGTATACATGACGGCAGGCGCGGTGACCGCGGCGGTCGTGGGCCTCGCGGCGGCGATATCAATCCCGATGATAGCATTGGTGGAGGCGATGGAATAAATCCGCCCGATAGTATGGGACATCATAAAGCGGGTCCCGGAACTCCCATTCCGCCGACTGAAATTCCATCGATTAGGAGAGACGCAAATCCCGATAAAAGTCGCCCCGATAACTCATCAACGAAAATTCCCGAAACGGGAATGCAAAAGGGAAATCAGAAAGAAAACAGTAAGCGATAAATTAACCATCCAATCACTTAAACCAGTACGAGACGGGAATTCAGGCAGTTGCGTCATCTGATTAGCGTTGTTTTTCTTTTTTTTATAATCTCAACATCGATATTCGCGGGGCAATATCTTTCGGCCGGACTTGGGGGAGGCTATTCCAGCAACCTGTTTGCCGATAGTTTCGCGATTGGTAACAGCTATACCCAGCTTAACGCGACCTATTCCGGCACGAGTTTTGATAAAATAAAACTTAAATATTACTGCGATTATATTTATTACACATACGATGTCGGCGATGTCCTAAATAATTTCATCTTGACTTCCGGTATAGGGCTGTCCAACCGCGATAGAAACAATCAACTAAACTGGGGTATCGAAACATACGGAGCCATGAAAGACTATGTCGACCCCGATTTGGATTTCGATAATTCCCGATATTACCTGACAACGGATATGTCCTATTACTTTCTTCCCGGATTTCAGGGACGACTTCAATACGCTTTGACAAAATCCGATTATCAATTTTATGACAGCCTGAATTTTTTCGAACATCAGGCCGAAACCGAAATTGTTACCACTTTGCCGACCCGGACAACGTTTCGCGGCAAAGCCCGCTACGCATCACGTTCATTTGACCTGGGGGGAAGCTATTACTGGATAGATCAGGAACTGGCAGTGTCGCAATCTGTCGATATTAAAACCGGTTTCAATATCAAACTTAAAAATCGCTGGTCGGGCGATGGCAGACGTCCGCTATCCAGTTATTATGTAATAAGCGGCATCACCTCATACTGGGATCCCTGGCACGGTTCTCAAATCGAAACATCGATAAAACGAATCATGCCGTTTGCTATCGTGTCAACTTTGGAATTATGCTACTGGAGCCGAATATTTACCTACGATAAGATTCTACAAGAGCGACTGAGCTGGTTAGAGAGCGCCGACGGCAGAAAAGACCAGGGCTGGACCGCCAGAATAATATTGGATAGACAATTGGCCGTCAATTTGCCATTACCGCAAACGGTTAATTTTACGATTACCGGCGGGTATTCCGATAATCAATCTAACGATGATTACTATGACTACCGTTTTTATTATATCACTACGAATCTTCGTCTGCGCATATTTTGAAAGTAATCTTTTATTTCAGCAGCACCATCTTGATAAGCCTGGTTTCGCCACCTGATTTCAGTCGCGCGAAATATATCCCCGAAGCTATATCATCCGCCCGCCAGTGAATCGAATGGGGGCCGGCTTTCTGGATATCATCCGCCAACGTCGCGACTTTCTGGCCGAGAATATTGTAAAGCGTTAAGTTCACCGGGCCATCGTACATGAGGCTATAGTTTATCACGGTGCTGATATTGAACGGATTCGGATAATTCTGTTCTAAAGAAAATTCATAGGGAATTATGGCATCACCGGCGCCCGGTTCTTTAGGCGCAGGTTCATTGAGAGCGAATGTTACGATGCCGCTTGAATCGCCGATTTGTTCGAATATCGCCAGCCGTTCGGTCATCGCAACGATTTTATGCGGCCGGTACAGCGCCGCCTCGGCAAAAGCATCGCTGTTAATCTCCGCCTGTATCTGCGATAGGTCATCGGCAATACGATAGAAATGCGGCCCCTCGCTTTCAATCGCCCACAAACCCAGAATTGGGATATTGGTGATGTCGGCCAGATAATTGGTACGCCGGTCGCCGATATTTAAACGATTAACATAGGCAAATTCCAGTTGCGGCGATAGGGTATAAAGCCAGATATCGGCGTTGGTCTTGTCGGCCAGATATACAGATAATACGCCGTCGGCATTCAGTTTGCATGTGAAAGCCTCGTATATCGGATGGGCCGAGGTGTCCGCCGGAGACGATAAATTATATTGGGCCAGAAGCGTTCCGTTGTCGCCGAATACTAACAATCGCTGACCGATATCATCCAGCACCAACAGCCGATTATCGGCGCGGGAGCGGGTGCGATAATTGACATACTCCATATCGCGCGGCCCGAAATTGTCATCGACGGTTATCGATGTCTGCCAAGTCAATTGGTCGGCCGCTGGGGTCGTGGCGTTG
>JAAYTW010000106.1 GCA_012517955.1 Candidatus Zixiibacteriota bacterium
CGTTCGCTTGGTCAGCGCGGTATATACGTAGCGGTGGGCGAGGAAAACCATCCCTGCCTGGCGTCGGTTTCCAAGTATTGTAAATATAGGTTTACATACGCGTCGCCATCAAAGAGCCCACGGCCGTTCATCGATTCAATATTGAAGGAATTACGGCGCGAAAAATATTCCGTGATTTTTCCTATGACCGATATTACCTGCTACTTGGTTTCGGAGTATCGGAACGAAATAAGCGATTATACTCAAGTTCCTATGGTCGATCGCGAAACATTCGCCAAAGCTTCCGAAAAACTTGAGGTGATTGAAACCTGCAAAAAGCTGGGATTGGCTGTCCCGCAAACCTGGGTTATCAAAGAACGGGCGGACCTTGATGATATTATCGAAAACTTGCCGTTTCCGGTAGTCATTAAACCGAGGCGTTCGCGTTATTTAGTCGACAACGGCTGGATTTTAACCGGTGTCGATTATGCTTTTTCGGCGGATGAGCTTCGCCGCAAAATAGACAACCATGACCGCCGGATTCCCCTGCCGCTGATACAAGAACGAATAATCGGGCAGGGCGCGGGAGCTTTCGCGATTTTCAACCGGGGAGAGCCAAGAGCGATTTTTTCGCACAAACGAATTCGCGAGAAACCGCCATCGGGTGGAGTCAGCGTTCTCTGCGAATCGGCGCCGGTAAATCCAGCGATGCGGGATTATACGATAAAATTGCTTAAAGATTTCGGATGGCATGGCGTGGCGATGGTTGAATTCAAGATAGATTCGCGGGATAATCTGCTGAAAATCATGGAAATTAACGGTAGATTTTGGGGATCGCTTCAGCTGGCAATCAACGCCGGGGTTGATTTTCCGTACATGCTTTACAGGATGACCAAGGACGGAGATATCCCTGAACAGTTCGATTATAAAATCGGGGTACAGTCGCGCTGGCTTATGGGAGATGTCGATCATCTTATGATGGTAATGTTAAAATCACGAAAGGCGTTAAGGCTTCCGCAGGGACACCCGGGGAGATTGAAGTCCCTTTACGAATTCATGAAATTTTATAAGCCCCGCATGAAATATGATGTTTTGCGAATAAGAGATATACGTCCATTTAGCCACGAATTGGCGTTGTGGTTTAAAAACTTGACTAAAAGCTGAATATTGCAAGATGAATACCGACAGGTCGGACAAGAAAAACATACTTAGGGGGGCGCTTCATGTCCACACCAAATTATCGCACGATGGCATGCTTGGTCTGGATGAATTAGCTAAGTTCTTCAGGGAACATGGCTATGATTTCGTGGCTGTCACGGAGCACTCGTATGATATAAGCCAGCAATCTATCGATGAATTGGCAGGGGAATGCGAACGGCTGTCTGCGCCTGATTTTCTGATTATCGCCGGTATCGAATTCCGTTGTCACGATAATATCGACATATTGGGATACGGAGTTACGAGAACCTGTGATTCGGACGACCCGGCGACAGTAATCAAACATATCCAATCTTGCGGCGGCGTAGCCGTATTCGCCCATCCGACCGTGAGGGATTATCCTATTGAAAAAGAATGGGTTCGGCTGTTAGATGGGGCCGAAATCTGGAATCGGCAGGAGGGAAAATATCTGCCGCAGGTTGTGTCGATGGAAAAGTTTCGTTTGTTCCAACGATGGCACCCTAAAATAAAAGCGTTTTGCGGACTGGATTTTCATCGGAAGAAAAGTTATTATCCAGTGGCAAATATGGTAGCGGCTGAAGTTAACGATAGGGAACTTATCCTGAAGGCTTTCCGTGACGGGAAGTTCTATGCCGAAAGCCCATATTTTAATATTGGTTCTGATGGCAAAATCAACTGGTTTAAGCGATATGCTATATACTTTCTTAGTTCTATCTTAAATATAATCAGGAATACAAGGGAATCCTTCAGCCAATGAGCAAGCCCTATAATATATTACTGTTGAACGAAACAAGCGGTCCCGGCGGTGCCGAAACCGTGATATTCAACATCGCCAAAAATCTTGACAGAAATCAATATGTTCCGCGAGTCGGCCTTTTTTGTGATGGATGGTTTGCCGGTCATTTAGCCGAAAATGGTATTCTGGTGGATATAATTCCAAGCAAGAGAGCGTGGGACGTCTCGTTTTTATTGAAAATCATCAAATATTGTAAGAAACATAAAATCGATTTAATCCATGCCCATCTTCCGGGGGCTAATTTTTATGGTAGTCTGGCCGGGAGGATACTGGGCATTCCCGTAATCTGCACGTTCCATAACGAAATTTTGATTCCGGGCTTTGTTGAGCGCTTTACAGCTATTAAATATTTCGTTATCCGCAACTGTGCCGCCAAATTTGTTATGGTGGCAAAATATATGCAGGCTGGCTATTTGACTAAAGCCAAGCTGCCGGTCGAAAAAATAGTTACGATTTACAATGGCGTTCCCGACGGGAAAGACTATAATCCTTTTGATATTGAGGCTTTCCGCAAGGCAATCGATTATCGTGAAGGTGATGTGCTTATAGCCAATGTCGCCAATTTCCGGCGGCCGAAAGGGCATCATGTAATTGTCGATGCGGCCGCCATTGTTAAACAGAAAGCGCCGCAAGCGAAAATTCTACTTATCGGGGATGAGGGCGACGGTAGTATAAAATCGCAAACGGAGTCGCGAATTAAGGAGCTACAACTCGAAAGCAACGTTAAAATTCTCGGATTTCGAAGCGACGTGTATCATATTTTACGAAATATAGATATTTTCATGCTGGCCTCTACTTCCGAGGGCCTACCGATTTCAGTTGTCGAGGCGATGATGGCGGCTAAGCCCATAATCGCCACCGATGTCGGCGGGCTGTCGGAAATCGTTATTGACGGCGACAATGGCTGTCTGGTGAAACCTAATAATCCAAATTCTTTGGCCGAAAAAATCATTGGATTGGCCGCCAATAAGCAAAAAAGAATCGCCATGGGGGAACGAAGTTATCGTATCGCTAAAGATAAGTTTTCGGTCGAAACGATGATTGCTCAATATCAGAATCTATATGGGGAATTGCTAGCCCGCTAACGCCTATATGAGGGAGATGGCCATGTCCGGCACGGAAAAAACTCACCTGATCAGCTTCATTGTTCCCGTATTGAATGGGCAGAAATATATCAAGACCTGTCTTGACAGTATTATGAAAGAAAAGGCGCCGACTGACGAAGTAATCCTGGTCGATAACGGCTCGACTGATAATACTCTAAAAATCGCATCAGGATATCCCGGCGTTCAGATTCTTCAATACCCGAGGGTAACAATATCGGCGCTGCGCAATCGCGGTACCGAGCACGCCAAAGGTGACCTGTTTGCGTTTATCGATTGCGATTGCATTATCTGCCCCGGATGGCGGGCGGCGGTCGAGAGCGTAATGACCGACGATAACATCCACGCCACCGGTTCTATCTACGATATTCCCGAACAATCCACCTGGGTCGAACGGGCC
>JAAYTW010000014.1 GCA_012517955.1 Candidatus Zixiibacteriota bacterium
AAAACGGGCGATAAAGAAGAAGATATCAAGAAATTAACTCAGGCCTACAGCGATCAGCTGGCCAAGTACATTACGAAATACCCCGATCATTGGTTATGGTCTCATCGGCGCTGGAAATCCACCTGTCCGGAAGACTATCGCTGATTTACGAACGCTGGCATATCCGGCTGGTGTAATCGGCTAACATGAAAAGGTCAAATAACCCCGGATTGTTCACCAATAGACCGGCGCTGCTTGCTCTGGCGGTATACGCTTCCGGTATTTTTATGGGAAGCGTAATTGACCTTTCCGGATTGGCTGTTTTGGGGATTTCGATAATAATTTTAATTATTGGAATATATTTTCACTTTAATAACAAACCGCATATCGCAGCGACATTATTATATATGGCGCTGGCTGTTGGCGGTTATCTTCAGTATAGAATGGCTGTGGATAATTTCCCGTCCACGCACGTCAAGAGAATCGCCGAATATGGTGGTAAGAGCATTGTAATCGGTAAAATTATCGAAGAACCGGATATAAGAACCGATAGAACTTATTTGACGATCGGCGTGGATTCATTGATATGGAGAAAAAGGCAGATTCCATCGTCGGGTAAGGTGCTGACCAAAATCAATCATTCGACCAATATCTTTTCTTTTGGTGATAGGGTAAGGTTTGAGGGATATTTATTTAAACCGATGGGAGCCCGTGTGCCGGGCGGATTTGATTTTACCAACTATCTGGCCAACGATGAGATATTCGCAATGTCGGTTTTAAACGACGAGGCTGATATAAGGATAGATAACGGGCGTCATAGTTCATTGCTGGAGCGGCCGTATGAATATTTTATAAAGAATATTATCGACCCTATCAGAAGAGTATATATCGAGCGATATAAAAAACATTTATCACCGGAGCTTTCATCTTTGTTGGCCGGATTGACGTTGGGGGAGAAGCGGGATATTTCTCCTGATATAGCGAGATTGTTCTCCGATACGGGGACATTGCACCTTATGGCGGTCTCCGGCTCGAATGTGGCGGTTGTAGCGGCTTTTTTTATCTGGGTTCTGACGCGAGTTAGCCGGGGCGTAAGAATAATGATAACCCTGGCGGCGGTGATATTATTCAGCTTCTTAACGCGCAATGAACCCTCAGTAGTGCGCGCCACCGTGATGGCATCCGTGGGTTTAATCGGATTTTATCGAAGGCGCAACGCCGATGCGCTGGGCCTTCTAGGATTTGCCGGGTTGTTGATATTAATCTGGCGCCCCCTCTGGTTATTCAGTATTGGATTTCAATTATCGATGGCGGCCAGCGCCGGGATAATTTATTTCGTGCCAAAATTCGACTCGCTTTTAAATTTTAGAGATGGAGCGCTTTCGAGGATCTTGAGAGTGATTTTCGCGGCTTTGGTTACCACGATCGCCGCGCAACTGGCGGTATTGCCGATAACGGCGCAGTATTTTCAGCGGTTGCCGCTGGTTGGGCTTATCGCTAATTTACCGATGTTGATGCTTGCCGGGATAATTACAATCGCGGGATTATTCTTTTTACCTTTTATTCTCATCGGCGGAATAGTACAATCGATTTATGCCGGTATTATAAAATGGCCGTTACTGATAATTGAACCATTGTTAAGTTTTTTCGCGAATCTGCCTTATGCGGTTCTTGATGTCAAACCGCCGGGGGCTTTAAAGATTATTCTTTTTTACGCCTCGATATATTTAATCGGCGAACTGATATTCAATCGCCGATTCAGTCGGAAATCAGCCATGCTGGCAGCCGTTGTTATATTAGGAATTTTCGGAATTGGGTTAGCGCTCGGTCCGGAAAGCGAATCGCTGGCATTTATCGACTGCGGGGCCGATAGAGCCGTACTCTACAGCACGACCGACGGACGGCATTATCTCTGGTATGATTGTCACGAAACCGATTCGCGCGGGCGAGCCAAAATAACCTTAGCCCCTTTTTTGGGCCGGACGGGGATAAATCGAATTGACACCCTGTTTACAAACGATGTCGATAGAATAGGATTTTTAGCGAATAGAATGCAGATTGGCAATATTTTGCAGTATCCTGATATAAAATATGGGGAAAAAGCCGATACTTTAACTGTAAGCCCTTATTTGACAAGGGAATTTATTTTGAATGGTAAGATTAATGTTGGGCAAATCCTATCCGATAATAATAAAGAATTGACGACCGGCAGTATTTTCTTTGGCCTGAAGACAACGGGTGGAAGATGCATCCTGGCTGGAAATATGGAACCTGTTTTGGCGGATGGGGCGATAATGCCCGCCCGTTTGATAGAATTGCCTTGGTCGGTTCAGCCATACGGGGTTGTTTATGAAAAACTATCTAGAACGCTTCCTGACATTATCGTTTTCAGTCAGGGATTTGATAGGGCGGCCGCGGTGGTGAAAAGGGGGCAATTGACATATATGGGCGAAAGAATCTGGGCGACAAATTTTGCCGGGTCGTTTCGAATCAGGTTCGAAGAATCTGGAATCATAGTCGATCACATGATTGATCCGAGATAGCGAAGGCGGATAAATAAAATGGGATTTGGCGGAAATCTAAGAACAGTATCACTTCCAGATATTTTTCAACTGATATTTTCCACCAAGAAAACCGGCGTGCTGGTAATATCCAAAGGCGATAGCCGGAAGGATATATATTTTCGCGGCGGCTTTACGATATACGCGACATCGACGGAAGAAAAGGACCTATTTGGCAATCTACTTCTCAAGATGGGCAGGATTTCCAAGGCCGATTTGGATAAAGTATTGGCCGAGAAGAAGGATGGCAAGAAAATAGGTGCGGCTCTGGTGGAGATGCGATTGTTTACCCGCGAAGAGATAATCGATTGCCTGCGCATGCAAATAGAAGAGATTATTTATGGGTTGTTTGGATGGAAAGACGGCGAATTCAGTTTTATCGAAGGAAAAGCGCCACCGCCCGAAACGATTCAGACTGAACTTAATCCAATGAACATAATTATGGAAGGAACTCGCCGTATTGATGAGTGGGTCGAGTTGCAAAAAATCCTTCCGCCCGATGAGGCCGTGCTTGAATTGGAAAAAAACCCGCTTCTTAACACGGATCATATTAAACTATCGCGCAACGATATTATCGTGATGGCTTGTATCGGTTCGGGGAAAAAGATGGGCGATGTATTACGCGAATCTATTCTTGATCAGTTTTTGACATCAAAATCGCTGGCAAACTTGATGGCCCAGGGCTTGGTTAAAGTCGGTAAAGTGGTTGTTGCCAAAAAAGTCGAGGTAGATGAATCGGAAGAGCTGGTTCGATTGCTGGCGAATATATATCGACACAATTTCGGAATTATTCTCGCGAGCCTTAAGGATAAATTGGGCGTTAAGGGTGAGAGGATTTATTACGAAACGTTCCAGGAACGTAAATCGGAATATCCGCTTTTGGCCGATCATATGCACGGGCGTGATGGCGAAATTGATTTTGACTTATTGCTCAAACTGGCGAAATCATTACCAAAAGAGGTCTGGGTGCATCGCCTAATAGCCAATTTTACTGATTTGATGACCGATTATTTGATGACGATTCAGAAATATCTTGGCAATAAGCTTTATCAGCGGACGCTTTCGCAAATCAAAATCCAAACCCATAACGATTTAACCAGCCGAAAACAATTGGCCATGAAATATGGTTTGGAAGATGAATTTGCAAGGACCCTAAGGGGAGGCAATGAATAAAACGGCAGCGATAATCTTGTTGTCCGTGATAATTATGGCGATTCCCGAGCTCGCTTTAGCCGGGGAGTTTTATCAATTGACCCCCACCTGGTTCGGATATGTCTATTATTTATTAAGCATGGCATTGATTGCCGCTTGTTTTTATACGAGTTACTTGGTATACAGTACCATGAAAGGCGGCAAGCTTGGGTTGCCATGGATATTATTCTTGATATCATTCGGAACATTGTTGTTGAGGACTGCGTTGGGCTTTTTGACTTTCATCGATGTCGGCTATTTTAAGGCCGTGGTTTTCGCGGTTCTTGATCTTATTTTTATCGTGGCATTGATGATAGGGTTGCTTCTTTACAAAGAAAACTTGAATTAATTAGCCTTTGAAACGCAGGAGTTTTGTCGATATAAAGAACATGAGAAGTGTGATGAAAATGGATTTTTCGGAGATTGACGAGCGGATTGCCAAGTGCCAGAAGATTCTGGATGCCGATCCGAACAGCCAAATTTTCGCGGCTTTGGCGGATGCTTATCGGAAGAAGGGGCTTTTTGCCAAGGCATATGAAATTTGCAGCAAAGGAATAGAGAAGCACCCCGATTATGGCTCAGCCTATATCGTAATGGCTAAAATCAGTTTAGATCAAGGTAATCACGCGGAAGCAGCATATCAGCTTCAAAGGGCGGTGGCGGTCGGCGGGAGAACGCGTTCGGTTGACGTGCTGGAGGCTGAGATACTTATGATGCAGGGGCAAATAAACCGAGCCAGGCACATTCTCGAAAAGTTGCATATTTCGGACCCCAAAAACGATACTGTCAATAATCTGATTTTAAAGCTCGAATCTTTACCGGCCGCGGGCAACGCCGCGGTGGTTGAACCTGTCGCGGCTGAAAGCGCTCCTTCCAAGGCGCAAACGGCCCAGCCGTCGATTAAACATAAATACAGCTTATCTCACGCGCTGTCCATAATCAAAATACTACCTCGCGTTCTCGGCGTGGTGGCTGTCGCCAAAAACGGTATGGTGGTGGAGGGGCATTTTGATGGAATCATAACGCGGGAGGAGCTCGGGGCGCTGGCCACGGCCGCCTATGATGAAGCGAGACAGGCGGTCAGCCGAATTAACTTCGGCCAGCCCAGAGAAATACTAATCGAAGCGGAGCAATCGAAACTATTGATATTTGATCGTGATCGGGTACTAATCGTTATAGCGACCCGGGATGATATAAACCTTGGGTCCTTGAAATTAAAAATAAACGAGATTTTCAAACAGACAGAGTTTTGAAAATGCTGGCAATAAAGACCGACAAATACGATAACAAGCTTCACGGGGCGATACAGTATCTGGCTGAGTATCGCGGAGTTAGGTTGGCGGCCGTGATAGATAACGACGGGCTGATTATCGACCACTGGGAACGAAGTGGAGTGGACGAGGAAGCCTATTCACCTTTGATTTTATTGATGTTGGGACAAATCAACGCCATGCTTCAAAAACTGGGCGAAGACAAAGCGAACATGGTGGTAATTAAAAATAAAAACAGCTGGTTGACCGTGCACCGATTCGATAACTGGACTTTGGCGGTTATCGCCGATAGCGAGACGGACGATTTATTGCGGGTAAGAATCGGTCAGGCGGCCGAAATGATTAAAAACCATATGAATGACAAATATCCCCTTTTATTCAGATAATGCGGAGGCCATATGTTTAATGTATTGAGTGAACTAAATAAAACTTCAGGAATAAGGGGTTCCATGTTGGTTGGGTCGGACGGCATCATTATCGCGGCCGATTTGGAATCGACTCTTGAAGATGAAACTGTAGGCGCGTTATCGGCCTCGATTGTCGCCAATGTAGGCAAAGCCATGGAACGGCTTAATAACGAATCGCCGCGGCAAATCACGGTTGAGGCGGAAAATGGGAAACTGTTTCTGACGGATGCCGGACTGGGAATTCTGACAGTGGTGGCCGACAAAGATGTTAATATAGGATTAGTCCGTTTGGAGATAAAAAACGCGCTGGCGAAGATTCGTGGTCAATAGGTAACAGCTTATGGTATCTATCAATTACGCCTTCAAGGAAATAATATCAAAGATCGTCTATTATGGCCCCGGGCTTTCCGGAAAGACGACAAATCTTCAATACGTATTTTCGAAAGTGCCGAAAGATACGCGCGGTGAGCTTATCAGTCTGGCCACAGATGCCGATAGGACGCTGTATTTCGATTTTTTGCCGGTCAATGTCGGAACGATTAGAGGTTTTGCCACAAAATTCCAGTTATACACGGTACCAGGCCAGGTTTATTACAATGCCACTCGCAAATTGGTGCTTCGCGGCGTTGACGGATTAGTTTTTGTGGCCGATTCGCAAAAAGAAAAAATGGACGATAACATAGAATCGCTAAAAAATCTGGAAGAAAATTTGGCCGAATACGGCTATGATATCAATGATATACCATTGGTCATACAATACAATAAACGCGACCTTCCGAACGTGGCCACGGTCAACGAGATGCAACGGCTTCTCAACCCGCGCAACGTGCCGTATTTTGAAGCAATAGCGACCACCGGCGAAGGCGTTTTCGCTACCTTGAAGGCAATAAGCAAAATGGTTTTGGATAAAGCTCGTCAGACATCGCCTGAGCCTAAACCGAAACCTCGAGTTGAGCCGGTTGTCGTAAGTATGGATGGGCAATCGTCGGCGGAGGAATCATCGCCGCCCGAAATGATGGTCGCTAATCTTGAGCCCTCAACAAGCCGGATTCAGAGTCCCTCCGATGGTTACGAATTACCCACCCCGGAAATGAAAGCTGGTTCTGAGCCGGAAACGCCGATTGAAAAACCTCGAACCCTGACGGGCGTTGAAACGCCCACGAACGTGGTTGTGTCGTCGACCCCAGACGAGGTAAGTGGTGTTCCGACTAATGATAATAATAAAAAAGACGAGCTTGAAGAGACGACCGAGCATTCTATATTAAAAGAGGAATCCTATGTGCCGGACATTGAAATGCCCGTCATAAAAAAACATCCGGCCATACTTGATGCCGATAAAATCAGTATACTTTATAAGCAAAATCAAGAGAGATGGGAATCTAAAGTCGCGGATAATTTCGACGAAGAAGCGACGCAGATTGCCGATCAGGACCAATCTAAAGTGCTTTCGAAGCCGCATATGGCCGAAAGCGTTAAGGTAAAGCCGAAGAAGAAATCAGGGTTGTTCGGCTGGTTAAAACGTAAATAATCGTTTTGATTTAAGGAGGATATTGTGGCTCAGGAAAACCAAATTCTCTATGAAGAGGAGATTGAGCAAATAGACAAGGCGCTCACGCGCCTGATAAAGGAAGCCGAAGCCAAATGTGCCCTTTTGGTCGATAAAGACGGGCACTTGATAACGCGGCAGGGATTTACGCAAACGCTCGACACGACGGCGCTGGCGGCGTTGCTGGCCGGCAGTTTCGCGTCAACCCGCGAAATCGCGCGGTTGGTTGGCGAACCCGAGTTTTCTGTGCTTTTCCATCAGGGCAAAAAAGACCATATTCATATTTCCCTGATTGGCGAACGGACGATTATGGTGGTGATTTTCGACGATCGTACAACTATTGGGATGGTAAGGTTATATGCCAAGGAAATCGGCGAATCGTTACATGAGATTTTAAACAATGCTGGTAAAAAATCGCGTGAGAAGAATCTTGAATTGGATGCCGATTTCGCATCATCGGCGGAAGATAAACTTGACGATATCTTTAAAGATTAAGGGAGTCTTTCGCGTCTCATGAGTATTGAACTTGGCAAAATGCTGGTGAAAGCCGGCAAAATCAACGAAGAACAGCTAAATAAGGCTCTTGAGCTTCAAAAATCGACCAATGGGAAACTGGGGGAAATCCTGGTTCGGATTGGAGCCATTGAAGACGAAAATATCGTAAGTGAATTCGTAGGCAAGCAGCTTAATATCGGAGCTTTAAGGCTTACCGATGTAGAGCTGAACCCGGATATCGTAAAATTAATCCCGCAGGATATCGCCCGGCGGTTCAACGTTATTGCCGTATCCAAAATAGGCAAAACGTTGATTGTCGCCATCGCCGATCCCAATAATATTTATGTTCTTGACGCTATTAAATTCATAACCGGATGTACCGTACAGCCGGTAATATCTCCCGAATCGATTATTCAGAAGGCGCTGGATATTTATTATGAGGATAAAAGTGCTCTGGATTCAATTATTAAAGAAATCGACGATGAACTTGAAGTCGTAGATACGAACGAGGAATTGCCCGAAGAGCTCGATTTGCAAAAAGCGGTTCAGGATAAGCCGCTGGTCAAGCTCGTCGATTCTATTATCGCCGATGCAATCAAAAAAGGAGCGTCTGATATTCATTTTGAGTGTTACGAGAAGAGAATCAGGGTACGTTATCGTATCGACGGTTCGCTTCAAGAACGACCGCCTATTCCTTTCAAGTATAGAGCCGCTATTATATCACGTATGAAAATCATGTCTGACCTCGATATATCCGAAAGGCGTTTGCCGCAGGATGGTCGTATCAAGATAAAATTCGGCGAACGCACGGTGGATTTGCGCGTTTCGGTGTTGCCGACGATTTTCGGCGAAAAAGTCGTTATGAGAATTCTTGATCCCAAATCGCTGATGGTCGATATGACTAAGCTGGGGTTCCCCGAATTGTCGCTGAAAAACTTCATGAAAGCGATTGAATCACCTTATGGCATGATATTGGTAACCGGCCCGACCGGTTCCGGTAAAACCACCACCCTGTATTCGGCGTTGAAGACTTTGAACAAACCGGATGTTAATATCATGACGGCGGAAGACCCTGTCGAATTTAATTTCGACGGTATTAATCAAGTGTTGGTGCGAAGCGATATTGGATTGACTTTTGCGGCGGCCTTGAGGTCATTTTTAAGGCAAGATCCTGATATTATCATGGTGGGTGAAATCCGCGACCAAGAAACCGCCGATATCGCTATAAAAGCGGCATTAACGGGCCATCTGGTTTTTTCGACTTTGCATACCAACGATGCCCCATCGACAATCAACCGCTTGATTGACATGGGGATACCATCTTATCTGGTAGGAGCCTCCACCAGACTGATAATGGCCCAGCGAATGGTTAGGAAAATTTGCACATTCTGCAAAAGAGAAGAGCGTGTCGATGAGGACACTCTCGATCTTTTAAACATTCCACCTGAACAAAGGAAGACTTTCAAGATGTATAAGGGGGCAGGCTGTAATGAGTGCAACGGCACCGGATATTCAGGTAGAACGGGTATTTTCGAGGTGATGCCGATAAGCCCGGCTATTGAGAAACTAATCGTGCAGGGCGCTTCGACCATGGAGATTCGCGAGCAAGCGGTAAAAGAGGGTATGATGACCCTTCGCTCCGCGGCGCTCGATAAGTTGACAAACGGGATTACTGCCCTGGAAGAAGTTTTAGCCGAAACTTCCGGTTTATAATCAAGACCTTCGCCCGATTGTCGATATATATATAAAGCGAGGTATATTATGGTTTCTTTAAGAGAATTGCTTGAAGTCATGGTCAAACGAAACGCGTCTGACCTTCATATTACGGTAGGCACTCCGCCGATGCTTCGAGTTGATGGCAAGCTGGTAAAAATCGACCAGGATATTCTAACGCCGGAAGATACCAAGAAGCTTGCCTACAGCGTTATGAATGACAAGCAAAGGCACAAATTCGAAGAGAATTCAGAATTAGATTTATCTTTCGGAGTCGAACAGCTTTCGCGTTTTCGTTGCAATATTTTTATGCAGCGAGGCAACGTGGCGATGGCGTTGCGCCAAATCCCACATCGGGTAAAATCGTTCGAGGAATTGGGGGTGCCAACGCATATCGCCAATCTGGCCGAGCTTCCGCGCGGCTTGGTGCTGGTTACCGGCCCGACGGGTTCCGGCAAATCGACGACTCTGGCGGCGTTAATCGATAAAATCAACCGGGAACAACACAAGCACATTATCACCGTTGAGGACCCGATTGAATATCTGCATAGACATATAAACTGCATCGTGAATCAGCGGGAGGTTCATTCAGATACGCAATCGTTCGCGGCATCGTTGAAATATGCCTTACGTCAAGACCCTGATGTGATATTAATCGGCGAAATGCGTGACTTAGAGACGATGGAAGCGGCGCTGACAATCTCCGAAACCGGTCATCTGGCGTTTGCCACATTGCACACCAATTCGGCGGCTGAGGCGATTAACCGTATCGTCGATGTATTTCCGACCAATCAACAGGAACAAGTGAGGGTTCAATTATCCTTTGTGCTCCAGGCGGTAATCACTCAGCAGCTGATTCCTAAAATAAACGGCGGAAGAGTATTGGCGATGGAGATTATGATGGCGACTCCGGCAATCAGGGCGGTAATTAGAGATGATAAAATTCACCAAATATACAGCTTGATTCAAGCCGGGCAGAAATATGGCATGAAAACGATGAATATGGCGTTGCACGAATTATATTTATCCAGAAAGATAACGCTCGCCGACGCGTTGGCCCATTCAACTTCGCCGGCGGAGTTGGAAGAGATGATAAATAAAAAAGGCCAGGTTACCGGTCATAGAGTGGGTGTAGATTAATCCATTCGCGGAGGTGAAAAGTGCCGCTTTATGAATATAAAGGGAAAACGGTTGGCGGCCGTCCGGTTCAAGGCGAACGTAAAGCCAAAAACAAAGCAGAGCTTGAACGTTACTTGAGAGCCAACAAAATTCTGCCGACCCAGGTTACAAAGAAAGCATCGCAAATCAACATAAAAATCGGAGGCCGGGTCAAGAAAGTTGAAATCTCCCGTTTTACCCGGCAATTCGCCACGATGATCGGGGCCGGTTTGCCTATGGTGCAGTGTTTAGAAATTCTTGCCAATCAGCTTGAATCGGCCGAATTCAGAAATATCGCGACTAAAGTAAAAGAAGATGTGCAGTCGGGTTCGACGCTTTCGGAAGCTTTATCGAAACATAAGAAAGTATTCGATGAACTTTATGTGAATATGGTCGAAGCCGGCGAAATGGGCGGCGCGCTCGATACGATTTTGGTTCGTCTGGCGACTTATAGAGAAAAGGCCGATGGGCTTGCCCGTAAGGTAAAAGGAGCGCTGGTTTATCCTATTGTGGTGGCGATTGTAGCCGGCGGCGTTACTTTCGCGATGTTGACCTATATCGTGCCGGTATTCGCCAAGATGTTTTCCGGCATGGGCGCCGAATTACCGGGCCCAACTAAAACTGTAATGAGCATATCGAATTTCCTACAGGCCAATTCAATACCGATATTTATTGGGATGGCCGCGCTTATAATCGGTTTCAATTTCGCGCTGCGTTATCCGGAAGTGCGGTTGAA
>JAAYTW010000107.1 GCA_012517955.1 Candidatus Zixiibacteriota bacterium
AAATTCCAATTTCAAGAAAAAAGGGATTTTCTAAAACCGTTTTACAAGATAGACTGAAGGATGAGAACATTGAATATGTACATATAAAAGCTCTTGGAAGTCCTTCGACACTAAGGAAAAAATTGAAAAGTGATTGGGATTATGATTACTTTTTTAATGCCTATTCCGATTATTTATCGCAAAATAATGAAATTGTAGAACAAGTTTATGAATATCTATTAGGGGGAACCAATTGTATAATGTGTTTTGAACAAACACCTGAAAAGTGTCATAGATCAATTGTTGCTGAAAAGATTAAAGAATACGATGGAAATGGAATGACGATAAAGCACATATAATGACGTTAAATAAATACGAAAAAAAACGAATTCTAGTTACTGTTAAAACATATCCCAATCCCAATCCTGAATTCGGCGAAACAGTATGTTGCGCGGGCATTGATCTTGAAACTAATCAACTGATTAGATTATACCCGATTACATTTAGATATCTTGATGAAAATAAAAAATTCCGCAAATATAGTATTATAGAAGCTGAATGCTGTCGTTCAAAGGAAGATACTAGACCTGAGAGCCACCATGTCAATTGCGATTCAATTGAAGTAAAAAAAGTGTTGGATCCCGAAAATGGCACGTGGAAAAGCCGAAAGGAGATAGTATTAAAGGCTCCGATTAAAACCATGTGCCAAATTCGCGAAGAAGCTGCAACCAGTAATATTTCATTGGGCATCATTAAACCTGAAAATATTTCATTCGATTACACAAAACGTCTAGCCTCTGATCCTATGGCAAGAGAAGCCTGTTATACACAATTGAGTTTTTTAAATAAACAAATAAATAAGATAGAATATATCCCGTTCCAGTTCTACTACAAATTTAAGTGCGCAGGGTTTGATCAATGCCCCGGGCACGATTTACCGATTGTAGACTGGGAAATTGGGCAGGCTTATAGGGATTGGAGGTCGAAATATACAGATGAAACAATTCTTTTAGAAAAAATCACTGAAAAATGGCTCGACATAGCTGATACCGAAAAAAGAGATGTTCATTTTTATGTTGGGAATTTAAAATGTAATAAAAAACTTTTATGGTATTAGGCGTATTTTACCCCAAATTATAAAATTGAAAAATACGATATATCGAAAACTGATAATTGTCGGGTTTTTTCGTCCCTCAGGATGGAAGTGGAACATGACATCCTGAGGGAATACCGGTTCGCCTCAGGATATCGTCTTAGGCAGACTCTATCATGAGGCACCCAAGATAATTAATACGTGGTTGTCGGGTTTCTTCGAAACCGCGACCTACAGGGATATAATCCTGGTTTCCGGGTCAAGCCCGGAATGACAGCAAAGGGATTCGGGCACGACATGTCGTGCCCCTACGCGGGGGAGAGGGCGACCGCAAGGGTCGCCTTTAATTTTCGTCAGGCCGCAAGTCGACCTGTCCTACTCGAAGCAACTCCTTGACTTTATTTGTTCATAACAATTAAATATGTCCGTTATGAATACGGGCGAACATAAGGAAAAATCCGGCGAAAAGCCGGCTAAACAACCGGTTGATTTCGAAACGAAACTGAAAAATCTGCCGGATTCGCCGGGAGTCTACCTATTCAAAAACGCCGAAGGGACAATTATCTATGTCGGCAAGGCCAAGACCCTGAAAAACCGGGTGCGCTCGTATTTCAACAAGTCGATAGACCATCCGAAAACTATAAAGCTGGTGGAATCAATCGCCGATGTGGAAACGCTGGCCACCAACAGCGAACTTGAGGCGCTGATTCTGGAATCAAACTTGGTCAAAGAGTATCTTCCCAAATACAATGTTAATCTCAAAGATGATAAACGGTATCCTTACCTGAAAATCACCAAAGAAACCTACCCGCGCCTTCTGGTTGTGCGGCGTATCAGCGATGACAAAGCCAAATATTTTGGGCCGTACACCAACGTGCGGGCGATGCGCTATACGCTCAAGCTTATTCGCCGGATATTTCCGGTGCGGTCGTGTAATTTGACGATACCTTCGACGCGCAAATACCGGGTCTGCCTCGATTACTTTATCGGGCGATGTTTGGGTTGCTGCGAACCGGGGAAGACCACGCCGGAAGAATACGCCGACATTATCGAAAGCGTGACGCTGTTTTTATCGGGGCGTTCCGATGAGGTGCGCAATCGGTTGACCGCCAAGATGGAGCAGCTATCCGAGAATATGGAATATGAAAAAGCAGCGGTCATCAGGGATCAAATTAAAGCGCTGGAATCAGTGATTCAAAAACAACGGGTGGTATCAAGCGAGATACTGGATCGCGATATAATCGCGCTGGCGCGTTCGGGCGAGGATTGTTGCGCGGTGGTGATGCAAATCCGAAACGGGGTGTTGTTGGGGCGACAGCATTTTTATCTGACTGCGGGAGAGGAGATATCATCGCCGCAGGTGCAGGAGTCGTTCATGTTGCGCTATTACAAGACCAGCGCGGTATTGCCGGATGAGATATATCTTCCCGAAGAACCGGAGGATATCGAATTGATTCGGCAATGGTTCATATCGCAAAAGGGGGAAGCGCCGAAACTGCTTCATCCGCAAAAAGGGGAGAAACAACGGCTGGTAGAGCTGGCCGAAAAAAACGCCAAACTTCTGCTGGGGGAATTACTGGCGCAGAAAAGCGAAACTAAACGCAAACCGCCATCAGTATTGTTAAGCCTTCAGCGCGATTTGTATTTAAAGACTATACCTCGGACAATAGCGGCTTGCGATATATCGAATCTCGGTTCGGAAGACGCGGTCGGGTCGGTGGTGTTTTTTGCCGATGGCAAACCGCTGAAGAAGCGGTATCGGCGATTCAAGATTAAGGCAGTAAGCGGCCAGGATGATTTTTCGATGATGGCGGAAGTGGTATCGCGCTATTTCAATCACGTTGCCGAAAGCGGGGATGAATATCC
>JAAYTW010000108.1 GCA_012517955.1 Candidatus Zixiibacteriota bacterium
ATAGCTTCGATTGAGCGGCTGGGTTACCAATCCGATATAGCCGCGTTCAATCGTTCCGGTCGACATGAGCTTGTTCATCACATCGATAGCCACATTGATTGGAATCGTAAATCCCTGCATTCTGCCTACGCCGATTGAATTTATACCTACAACTTCCTCGTGAAGGTTGACCAGGGGACCGCCTGAAGACCCGGGATCGATGGCGGCATCGGTCTGGATAAAGTCGTTTAGAAGCGGGGCGTTGTCAGGCATATTGAGAACGCGCCCCTTGCCGGAGATGATTCCAAATGAGACGGTGCGGTCGAATCCGTAGGGATTACCGACAGCGATTACCCACTGTCCGACTTTTACCGAATCGGAATTTCCCAGTTTGGCCGCTTTCAATTTAACATCGGGGGGAATCACAATTTTAATAAGGGCAAGGTCGGTCAGTTTATCGACTCCCACTACCTCGGCGGGATATTCTAATTTAGATTCGAGCGTGACGGTGATATTTATTTGTCGGTCGACTACGTGTTCGTTGGTCAGAATGTAGCCATCTTCGCGGACAATTAATCCCGAACCGAGTCCTTTAAACTTTTGGTCATTGTGTTTTTTGACGACTTCAATATGAACAACAGTTGGTTTTACCGCCTCCGACACGGATATAATCACGTCTTGCATTTGGTCGTATATATCCAGTCCCTGGGCTTTCGCCATGACGCTGAAGGCGGTCGCAATCAGAAACGCTTTTAAGTAGATTTTCATCGATTCCTCTCTTTGTCTAACTTAAACGCTATATACATCGTAATATTGTTCAAATCAATAATAAAGAAAACGCTTGCCGGTACCGTTAATGGTTCTTATTATGTCATTTAATGCGCGTACCAAGAACAAAAAGACGCTTAACAAGTTAATCGGCGGTATCCGTTGGCGGAATCTCACGGTATTTTATATTTAGTATCAACCCCAATCGGTAATCTTAAGGATATATCTTCGCGGGCGATAGAGGTTTTGAAATCGGTGGATTTAATCGCCGCCGAGGATACGCGTCATTCCGGCATATTGCTGAAGCATTATGGCATCACCACACGTCAGTATCCTTATCATCAATATAATGAGAAACGGGTTACGTCCCATTTAATAGAGCAACTGAAGGAGGGAAAAAATATCGCCGTTGTCAGTGATGCCGGGACGCCCGGTATCGCCGACGCGGGTTTTTGGCTGGTTCGCGAGGCGATAAGAAATGATTTGCAAGTCGTGGCCATACCTGGTGCTTCATCGATTTTAGCGGCATTGGTAATATCAGGGCTGCCTTGCGAACGATTTTTATACGAAGGATTTCTTCCGAAAACAAGGGGACGCCTGGAAGCCGCTTTGACGGCAATCCGCGAATTGGACCGGACAATGGTTTTCTTGGAATCACCGCACCGGTTGGCCAAGACTTTGGCGGTGATGCTTGATATCTTTGGCGACAGACCGGCGTTTGTAGGTAGGGAATTGACCAAAAAATTCGAGCAAACATATCGCGGGCGGCTATCGGAATTGTCATCGTATTTTGGCGCCAATCGGGTCAAAGGCGAGATTGTAATTGTTGTCGCCGGAAACGATGCCATCGATTCACCAAAGGGAAATAGGGATGACTGAAATCAGGCGCGCCAGTTATCGTTTAACCGATATAGTCATGCTAATTTATGTTATTTGCCAGGCGTCGATATTTTTATATTCTGGCATGGTTCGGGGCTTTTCGCTTGGGATATTTTTATTTTTTTATATGGTGGCGGCATTATTTATAGGGGCCATCACGTTCATACCTCTTTCAGGGGAAAAAACGCCGCTTCATTTTATCCGGGTTTCTTATCCATTGTTTTTAATGCTTCTATTTTATTATGTCGGCGATGCCCAGTCGAGAATTCTTCAAATACCGCCGAAGGATTCTATTTTCAATGCCATAGAAAAAGGTCTGCTTGGCGTATATCCTACGTTCGCGTTACAACGGATAATGGAAATTTGGCTTAACGATTTAAGCTATGTTCTATATGCATTGGGGGTGCTGGCCCCCTTGACGGCGATTATCGTTTTGTATTCTAAAAGCGATACAAGGCTTTACATCAATTATGTATTCGCGATGGCTTTAGGGGGTTCAATTTGTCTATTATTACAGACTTTGGTTCCAGTTGTAGGTCCGCATGAGTCGTTACGCAATTTATATTACCTTGGGATTTATGGCGATGTATCGGATTTTATATCATTTTACATGAATCGCTTTGCGACGGTCTATGGGGCGTTTCCGGCTATTTATTTTTGCGTAGTCGCCATATCGTCGTTTTATCTTTGGGATTCCGGCAAGATATATGTTTTTCTGACATTTATTATTTTGACGTCGGTATACTGGGGGGGCGTCTATCTTAGATATCATTATCTTTTAGATGGGTTGGCGGCTCTGGTTATCGCGTTTATTTCGGTGGCGGCGGCAAGTTATGTTTATTTCAAAATAACGGATGGGGGAGAGCCTGATTTTACTTGACATTGATATGAGGGAAGGGTAATTTCGAAAGTTCAGTGAGAAATTATGCGGTTAATAGGCGATAAGATAATTCAAGGCTATTTAAAGGCGATTACGCCGTTTGAAGTGATGTTGACGAAACTCAAAATCCACCCGAACACCATTACCTGGGCCGGCCTTTTGGTTACGGCGGGGGCGGCCTATTTATTTAAAAGTGGGTGCTTTTTATGGGGTGGATTGGTTTTAGCGGCGGCGGGCACTTGCGATGTTTTGGATGGTCGAATCGCCCGAAACACCGGTCAAAAAAGCCAATTTGGGGCGTTCCTCGATTCAACCGTAGATCGATACAGCGACGTTTTATTGTTTATCGGGATAATGATGTATTTCGATAGAATGTACGTGAACGTGTTGGTGATGTTCGCAATCGCGGGATCATTGCTGACATCATACGCCAGGGCGCGGGCGGAAGGGCTTGGTCTTGAATGCAAGGTTGGCTTGATGCAGAGACCCGAACGTATTACCTATGTGGCGGCGGCGGCTTTTTTCGACGGTCTCTTCGGCAAAATGCTGACCTCGTACACGAATATAGAACATTTTTTAGTTATAGCTGTTTTGTTTTTTATAGCCGGCATGTCCAATATCACGGTTTTTCAGAGAATCGTTCATATTAGGACGATGTTGCGAGAAACAAAATAGAAAACAGGATTAAGCAGAGGGAGTATAAATGGGAAAAATCAGAGTAGGAATTATCGGCGTCGGCAACTGCGCCTCATCGTTCGTACAAGGCGTTGAGTATTATAGAAACGCCTCGGAAAAGGATTTCGTGCCGGGATTGATGCATGTCAATCTTGGAGGGTATCACATATCCGACATCGAATTTTCCGCCGCAATCGATATTGATAAAAATAAAGTGGGCAAGGATCTGGCGGAGGCAATCTATACGAAGCCGAACAATACGTATAGGTTTGCCGATGTTCCGAAGCGCGGCGTGAAAGTGATGCGCGGCATGACTCATGACGGGCTTGGGTATTATCTTTCCAAGATTATCGAAAAGGCTCCCGGTTCGACCTGCGATATCGTGAAACTGTTGAAAGACACGGGCACGCAAGTGGTCGTGAATTATCTGCCGGTCGGTTCCGAGGAAGCGACCAAGTGGTATGTCGAACAGGTGTTGGAAGCCGGTTGCGCTTTCGTCAACTGTATTCCGGTATTTATCGCCAGAGAAAACTATTGGCGGCAGCGTTTCGAAAAACGGGGCTTGCCGATTATTGGCGATGACATCAAGTCGCAGGTCGGCGCAACCATCGTGCACCGGATTCTAGCGCGTTTGTTCCGGGAGCGCGGTGTACGGCTTGAGAGGACAAGCCAGCTTAATGTCGGCGGGAACACCGATTTTCTTAACATGCTTGAACGGTCGCGTCTGGAATCAAAAAAGATCTCGAAGACATCAGCGGTGACATCGCAGTTAGATTACGATATGGGCCCCGACAACGTTCATATCGGGCCATCAGATTATGTGGCCTGGCTGCTGGATCGCAAATGGGCGTATATTCGTTTGGAAGGCAGAACGTTCGGGGATGTTCCTCTTAACGTCGAGCTGAAACTTGAGGTCTGGGATTCCCCCAATTCCGCGGGTGTGGTTATCGACGCGGTGCGTTGCTGTAAGCTGGCGCTCGACAATAAAATCGCGGGCGCATTATTCGCCCCATCGTCTTATTTCATGAAGTCGCCGCCGCAACAGTATACCGATGAAGAAGCGCGGAAGAACACTGAAGCGTTTATCCAACAGTATGGAAATGTTATCAGCGCCGGCGGAAACGGCAAGCGGCCGGCGGCCAAATCAAAGGCGGTAAGGTCCACGGCTAAAAATCGAATCAGGGTGAAGCCGACTGTCAAGGCAAGGTAGCCGCGGCGATTATCGCCGAAAACGCATCGGGTAAAACATAAGCGCGATGCAGAAAACAATTCGCATTAATCAAAACCTAAAGGGCGCAGGTCGCTGCGCCTTTGTGGTATTGGCGGTGAACGTATTCTTTGAAGTCAGTATAAATACGATAACGCGTATAAAGTAAAGCGCTTGTTTATGGCGAACCTCCCTTTATTGGTCGGTCATCGAGGCGCCTCAGCCTATAAACCTGATAATACATTAGAATCGTTCAGGCAGGCAATAGCCGAGGGCGCCGATATGATAGAATTGGACGTCAGGAAAACCGCGGACGGCGAACTGGTGCTGTATCACGATTGGTATCTGAATTCGGATTTCGGAATTTCCAAGCCGGCGGCAATCGCGACTTTCGACGAGCTGGCCGCATTTTGCCTGACACGAGGAATACGATTGACCACCCTTGATGAGGTTCTTGGCGAATTGGGCGATAAGATCCCGTTCAATATAGAATTAAAAGCCAGCGGTTATGAACGGGAAACGCTTGAAGTTATCAGCCGGCATAAAACGGCCGACGGTCTTATATTATCTTCATTTTTCCCATGGGTGATTCTTAAGCTGAAAAGTCTTGACAGCAGTGTCAAGACCGGTTGGATAGTTGGTCAGGAGCAGGTGCTTTTTTTCAATCGGTTTGGGGGGCCGCCTGTGGAATGGCTTTTTGGCCTAACGAAAGCGGAGTCGGTTCATCTTCATTATAAAATTATTACGGCGGGGTTGATAAAGCGGTTTCATTCAAAGGGGGTTTCGGTTCAGGCCTGGACGGTTGATGATATTGAGACCGCGAACAGGTTGATTGAATACGGTATCGACGCCATAATTACGAATAAGCCAGGACAATTAAGGGCCTACCTTGATGGCAGGCTGGAACAATACGAGAAGAATCTATTTCGATAAGCGGAACTCGCGGCGGGGTTCAGTAGATTTCTTATGGCCGAAGATTTGGCGCCGTATATATAACTGACAATAAGGTTTGGTATTAATAGTAATTCCAATTCAAAGGATTGCCCTGAGGGGCGCGCGAAAATCTGCGGTTGGACAAATCGATGAAAGCATTTCCCAAATGGATACCGTTGATTCCTGGGGTTATCGCCGTGTCGTGGGCGGCCATAATGATTCGCGCCTGCGACGCGCCTGCGACCGCAATCGCTTTTTACCGGATGTTTTTTTCGGCGTTGATAATCTCGCCTTTGGCGGTTACCGTTTATCGAAAACAATTAAAGGAATTTTCCAAGAAAACCCTGTCTATAACGATATTGGCCGGATTTCTTTTAGCGTGGCATTTTTATTTTTGGGTTGCCTCTCTTGATTACACGACGATTTCGGCGTCGGTGACGCTGGTAACGACACAACCGGTGTTTGTCGCCGTGCTGGCCAGAATGTTGTTGAAAGAAAGAATTGGCGCCAGAGGAATAATCGCGACAATACTGGCGATTATCGGTTCGGCTTTGATTGCCGGATTTGATTTTGGCTTCAAAAAGGAATATCTATGGGGCGATATTCTGGCTTTGGCAGGGGCGGCGATGGCGGGCACCTATTTATTTTTGGGCCGAACCGTGAGGCCGTCGGTTAGTACGTTTCCTTATATTTACGTGGTTTATAGCGTATCGGCGGTAACGCTGGCGTTGATTTTGGGCGTATCGGGCGATTTGCTTGCCGTTTATTCGGGTCATGACTATTTTTACTTTGTGTTATTGGCGGCGGTACCCACTCTAATAGGGCATTCATTGTACAACTATACTTTGAAGCACGTGGCCGCGCACAAAGTGGGTATATCCATTATCGGAGAGCCGATATTCGCGACAATCTGGGGAATCTTGATTTTTTCGGAGATACCGAGGATGACCACGGTGTTGGGAGGATTGATTATTATAATATCGCTGATACTTGTTTTTTCGCAGAAAGGGCAGTGATGTTTATTACATTTGAGGGAATAGACCAGTCGGGTAAAAGTACCCAATGTCAACTTCTAAAAGACTATCTTGAAAAACGGGGCAGGGAAGTGATTCTTTTACGTGAACCGGGGGGAAGCGAGATATCCGAAAAAATCCGACATTTATTATTGGATAATAGCAACAAGAAAATGAGGGGCCTAACTGAATTTTTATTATACAGCGCGGCCAGA
>JAAYTW010000109.1 GCA_012517955.1 Candidatus Zixiibacteriota bacterium
CGGTTATCTTCCAACCGCTTCCTTTTGCAATTAACCGACAATCATACGCAATCATTGCGCCGTTGTCGTTGACAAGATCCCAGAGATGATTGTAGAAAACCGCTTCAACCTCAATTCTGATTGTGCTGTCTTCGAAATCAATCGACCCGTTCGGTAAACTCAGAATCGTATCCGCCATCTTAAGCGTCGCGGGTTTCGATAAGTTGGCGCCGACCAGGCGGTTTCCCCGAAACATACATGTATCGGCTTTCGCGCGAATCAACTCATTAAATAATTTACTTTCGATTTTAACGGCCGCGTTGAATAATATTACTCTTTCGCCTTCTATCGAAATTTGATTTACAGGCAGATTATATCGCATCCGGGTCAAATCGACCAGAAATTCCCGGCATATTAAAATCATCTGAACGGGTTTAAGCAATATTCGTAATCTATCGATAGGATTAAAACAACCGGTCAATAAATCGAAAACCGGATGAGCCAAACTAAGCGGATAAAAGCCCGGACTGCAATTATCCTCGAATACTATGAGCGTGATTTTTTTCGCCATTCCTCCGAAACCCTGTTATTAAGAAAATACGAATAACCGGTTGTCCTTTTCATGAAAATGATACTTCAGGCGGCTCTTTTTTCTCGGCGCCCGCCTCGTAAAACTGCCGCGGACTATGCCCAAAAGCGGCCGCGAATAAATTCGCCGGGAACATTTGCTGCTTGGTGTTGTAATTTCTGACCGTTTCATTGTAATGAGTCCTCATCTGCATCAACTCGGATTCAACCTGCGACAATTGGGATTGCAGCTCCCGGAAATTTTGATCGGCCTTTAAGTTCGGATAGTTCTCGGCCACCGCGAACAGGCTTTTTAAAGCGCCCGTAATCGCGTTATCGGCCGCAAACTTCTCGGCGGCGCCGCCGGCGTTGAGCAGTGCTGACCGTGAAGCGGTAACGTTTTCCAATACTCCTTTTTCGTGGGCGGCATACCCCTTGACGGTTTCGACAAGGCGGGGAATCAAATCGGCCCTCTTTGTCAGCAGAACGTCAATCTGGCTGTAGGCAGCATCGACATTGTTTCTGGATCCGACCAGGCCGTTGTAAATCGCCGCTATAATAAAAATCGGCACGCCAAAAACCACCAGCAGAAATAAAATTAATACCAGCATATAAATCACCCCTGTTTAATTTTCGTTCTATATTGCTTAATTTTTTCTGCAATCCTGGTATTGCCAATTGCAATGATGCGGGCGGCCAGTATAGCGGCATTCCTGGCGCCGGGTTTACCGATTGCGACTACACCCACCGGAATCCCCGCCGGCATTTGCGACATCGATAATAAGGCATCGATGCCGTTGAGATTCGACCCCGGCATAGGCACCCCGATTACCGGTAAGTTCGTGTGGCTGGCAACAACTCCGGGAAGCGCCGCGGCCATTCCCGCAGCCGCGATAATCGCCTGATACCCCTTACGCGCCGCCTCTTTGGCTAATTTGGCGGTCTTTTCAGGGTTGCGATGCGCCGACGATATTTCCAAATCATAAGCGATACCAAATTCCTCAAGTTGGGCGAGGCAATCCTTCATTATTTCAAGATCCGATTTACTTCCGATTATCACCAAAACAGAAGGTTTTTTAATCATCCGAAATTCCCCACCCTGTTGGCGGCCCTCCAGCCGATATCCTTGCGATAAAAGACATTCTCAAAATTAATTTTTTCCGCATTGCGGTAAGCGTTTTTTATAGCCTCTTTTAACCCCGAACCGATACCCGTAACTCCCAAAACCCTCCCGCCGTTGGTGATTAATTCCTTGTCGAGTTTTTTGGTTCCAGCATGAAAAACCAAACATTCCGCCGGATTGACCTGATCCAATCCTTTTATAACCTTGCCCGTATGATAATTCCCCGGGTAACCTCCCGAAGCCAGCACCACTGTGGCGGTCGATTTTTCCGCCCATTTGATTTCATCGATATTTAAATATCCCTCGGTGATATTGACAAATATTTCCACCAAATCGCTTTCAAGAAGCGGTAATACCGCCTGCGTTTCCGGATCCCCAAAACGACAGTTGTATTCGAGCACTTTTACCCCGCGCGTGGTTAGCATCAAGCCGACATATAAAACCCCTTTATAGGTGCGCCCCTCCGATGCCAACCCTTGCACCGTGGGCTCGAGGATTTCGTCATAAACCAGTTTCATCGTTTTCGAATCAATCAAAGTGGTTGGCGCATAAGCCCCCATACCGCCCGTGTTCGGCCCTTTGTCGCCGTCATATATTCTTTTATGATCCTGCGATGAAACCATCGGCACAACATTTTTGCCGTCGGTGAAGGCCATTACGGTAACCTCCTCGCCTTGCAGGAACTCCTCGATTACAAGTTTGAGACCGGCGCTGCCGAAAACTTTCTGCACCATTATTTTTTCCACGGTTGCGCAGGCTTCGTCCCGATTATGACAAACGACCGCTCCCTTCCCCGCGGCTAATCCATCCGCTTTTACCACAAGCGGATAACCGGCTCCCTTGACAAAATCAAGGGCCTCGAAATGCTCGGTAAAAATCTTAAAGCTCGCCGTCGGAATATGATATTTCTGCATGAAATCCTTCGCGAATGCCTTGCTGCCCTCGATAACCGACGCTTTTTGAGAGGGGCCGAATATTTTTAACCCTCGGCTTTCAAACTCGTCAACTATGCCAAGGGTTAAGGGAAGTTCAGGTCCAACAACGGTCAGGTCTATACCTCGGCTCGATGCGAAATCGGCCAAGCCTTTTAAATCATCAATGGCGATATCGGCGCATTCGGCTATCATTCCAATTCCGGCATTCCCAGGCGCGGCATAGATTTTTTCAACCTCTTTAGATTGGGAAAGCTTCCAGCATATGGCGTGCTCTCGACCTCCCTTTCCCACAACAAGTATTTTCATCTTAATCCCCTTCTTAACGGTATGGATAAATACATATTCATCTTCTATTTAGCAAGCACTTTTTACCGCGATGGCCGGTCCGATTGCCTTTTGAACGCGAAATACTTACATGAAATAGTTGACCTAAAGAAAATTGCCGCGTATAATAAGCATGCCAGGCTCATTTGCTGAATTCGGCCTCATTTTGGAAAACACGACACCAAAATAGCCAGAATTAAGTTGATTCCTGGCGATTATTGTTAACGGATTTTTTAGGAACACAAAAACGAGCTTTTAGTAGAAAATGACAATGCAAGCAACCGCAAAAAAATCGATTGTCGATTTTACGAAACTTATCGGCAACACCCCGATGGTTGAACTTAAAAAAATCGCCGCCAAATCGCCCGCGAGGATTTTCGCGAAACTTGAGATGTACAATCCTGGAGGCTCTCTCAAAGACCGCCTCGCTTTATCCCTGATTGAAGCGGCGGAGCGTCAAGGAACCCTAAAACCCGGGGGGACCGTGATTGAAGTCACCTCGGGGAACACCGGTATTGGAGTCGCCATGATATGCGCTTATAAGAACTATAGGGCGGTGATTGTCATGAGCGATAAAAACTCCGAAGAGAAACAAAACATGATGAAGCTTTATGGGGCCGAATTGATACTGACCCCAAACGAAGTCGGCCCATCCGACCCACGGTCAAATTACAGCGTTGCCGAAAGATTAGCCAAAGAGATACCCGACAGTATCTATCTGGACCAATACAACAATCCGGCGAACATCGATTGCCATTATCGCACGACCGCGCGCGAAATCTGGGAGCAATTGGGAGGAGATATCGATTGCGTGGTCGCCGGCGCGGGCACCGGTGGGACGATTTCGGGAATCGGTCGATTCTTCAAAGAAAGGCGGGCACCCGCTAAAATAATCGCGGTCGATCCGGAAGGTTCAATGCTGACCCACCAATTCAGAACCGGCGAAATTATTGAAGGACACCATTATCAGGTGGAAGGCATTGGCAGCGACAAACCAGTCAAAGCTCTCGACATGAGCGTGCTTGACGATATGATTATGGTCAGCGATAAAGAGTCATTCCTCCTTGGCCGCGAAATCGCCCGACAAGAGGGTATCTTTTGTGGAGGTTCCAGCGGTTCGGTTTTAGCAGCCGCCTATATCGCAATCGAAAAATATAAAATACGCGGCAATGTGGTCGTAATTTTCGCCGATTCGGGCAATCGATATTTATCCAAGATGTATTCCGACCAATGGATGAAAAAAATGGGATATCTCTGATTTTTTTCCTTATAAATTTTCTTAATCAAGGAGAATCGCCGCATGCACAATAGAAATATCACTTTATGCGCTATCGCATCGTTATTATTCGCCTTGCTTTCATACGCCGACGAACAAATAAACCGAACCGGTAATACCGCCGTACCCGATTCCGCACCCAGAATAATATATCAAACTCAGCAACCCGTTAAAGAAATACCTTTAACTAAAGCCAGAATTAAATTTGACGACCCTAATTGGGATTTCGGCTCGATTCAAAAGGGTTCCACGGTATCTCACAATTACTGGTTTAGCAATGTCGGGACCGAAGACCTGGTTATTACCAAAATCAAACCCACTTGCGGTTGCACCACCACAAAGTCAAAAGGGATTACCGTTCCGCCCGGCGGCCGCAGTTATATCGATATCTCTTTTAATTCAGGCAGATTCAATAACGTGATAACCAAAGGAATCGTCGTTGAAACCAACGACGCCTTGAATCCTTATCTGGAACTGCGGTTTACCGCCACCATAAACAACCCCGCCCAACTGCTTGAAACGGCCCCACTGGAGGCCAACTTCAAATCGGTGCTAAAAGGTCAACCGGCCGATTTGACGCTAAAGCTTAAAAACGTCGATTCCACCAGGTCGAAAATCCATTTCGTTGAAACCCCCGATGACACCTTTATTAAGATTTCCCCCACCAAATTAACTTTAAAACCTCAAGGAATCGCCGAAATCAAATTAAGCCTGAACGCCGCAAATATGGACCCCGGACCATTCGCGTCTTCCCTTACTATCGAGGCGGAGGGAAAACCGGGTTCTCGAATTACAGTCCCGATTATCGGCACTATAGTTGCGGAATCCTCATCGGCGCCCAAGGAAAACGCGACTCAATAAGCTGAATCGCCTGTAAATTAAAACGGCCGGCCATTCGATTGAATGACCGGCCATTTTATTAAATCCCCCGATTTTTACTTTATGCATTCCAATTGGGATGCGAGCTTGTTTTTGATATTGTTTTCGATATCGATTGCTCTCGAATGGCTGAAAAAATTTAGCGTATCAATCGACGATAGATGAGATAACTCTTCAAGCACAAGCGATATTCTCTTAATCGACATCTGGATAGAATCGATGTAGGCCGGCAGACTGAAATTTATTTTTTCATATTCTCCTTGCCGGTGAAGCATGTTTAACATTTCGCATTTGCCCTGAATATTCATTGTCGAATTATTGATATAGTGCGATAAGGTCGCCAGGGCTATTTTGAGCGATTCCAATGTCCCCTGCATCCGCTCTTCAATAATTATTTCCTTGCTCAACTCCCGCCGTTCCTTGAACAACGCCGCCAGATCCAGATATATCGTGAACAGCTCTGAATTGCTGCGCGATAGTATTTCCAAGGCGTCGCCGATATCCATATTCATCGTTACCGCCGAGGAGGCCGCGTCAACAGCCATCTGCCTGTGAACGTTCATCAAAATATCGGAATTTATTTTTAATTCGCCGGAAACGATATTGAGCAGATTCAATTTTCGCTCGGCATTAAACCTTGTTTTTAATTCCTCGAAAGGAACGGAGGCTATACAATTGGCCAAAATGACGATTTTCGCGATATCCGACATCGCGGCTATTTGGCTATCATTTTTCGGGTGATGCATCGTAATCGATTCGCAGATTAATTGCGGCATATTCCAATAATTGGTCAGATAGCCGCCGATTTCCTGGTGGTCCACCCCAAATATATCGATTTCGGCTTCGGTAAGTTCCTTGCCATTAGCCGCTAAACGAATGACTTTAAGATAATCTTCAGGAAACTCGCGCTCTAATATAATGATTCCGACATCATGTAATATTCCCGCGACATAGGCCTCTTCCGGCATTTTATAGCCGATAGCTTCCGCCAGTTTTCTGGAAGCGCAAGCGACTTCCAAAAAATGCGTCCAAAGACACTTTAAATTGATTTTGCTTTTTTCCCGCCTGGTATTAAGATGATTCAATACGGTGACCGATAGTATAAAGTATTTGACCGCGTTTATCCCCATCACCACTACGGCCTGATTGACGGTCGTAATCTTTTTATAATAGGCATAAAACGATGAGTTCGCCATCCGCAAAACCTGAGCCGTAAGACCGGGGTCTTTGAGAATAACATCGGATAATTCTTTGGCGGATGAATCAGGCGAATTAATCAAATCTAACACCGATTGTAATACGGTCGGAGGCGTGGTTAGTTCTTTTATTTTATTGATTTTCCCTAATACTTTATTTTTATCCATGACACTAAACTAATCGACTACTGAATTCGTTTCTTTATTTCAAAACGAGGAAATATTAATTTTAATTCAATATTTTCTTTGAAAGCGCGCCTATTTTTACCATATTAAAATATGGGATTGTGCGCTAATTATCATGGTAAAGAATACCCAACACTCCCATATTCGGTTACGGCCAGCGAAACTATTTCGCCGGTTAACCTATTATTAATCTTGATTGTCCGATAATCAAAATACCGGAGAAGTTTTATGTCAATATCGATTATCGTAATAATCGCCGTCTTCGTCGCCATTGCCATTCGCCAATTCGGCCGGGTACGCCTTCCTATCTGGCTGATAATGCTGACCGGCGCCGTAATCGTTTTGCTCACCGGCCAAATAAGCCCCCGTGACGCCATAAAAGCTATAAATTTCGATGTAATGATCTTTCTGTTTGGAATGTTTATCAGCGGCCGCGCTCTCGAAGAAAGCGGCTACCTGGAATACTTGTCGTCGCGTTTCTTCCGCGGGACAAAGTCAGTCGATTCGCTTATCCTAAAAATAATATTCGGATTTGGACTGACTTCGGCGATTCTCATGAACGATACGGTCGCCATAATAGGTACTCCAATTATAATTTATCTTTCCAAACGTCACGAAATTGATTCCCGATTATTGCTGTTGGCGCTGGCATACGCGATTACGTTGGGAAGCGTTATCAGCCCGATTGGAAATCCTCAAAATCTGCTCATCGCTCTTGGCGGCGGCATAAATAACCCCTTCATAATGTTCTTGCTTTATTTATTATTACCAACGGCCGTTAATATGATATTGGCCTGGCTTCTCTTGAAATATTACTACCGCGAGCAATTTCATGAGCTTTCCAATACCGAATCGACCGAATCGATTAAAGACCCGGAATTGACAAAATTGTCTCGTTTAGCCCTTGCCCTGATGCTTGCGATGATTGCCGCCAAAATACTGTTTTCGCTGTCGGGCGCCAGAATCGATTTTAAGCTCACGTATATCGCGATTCTTGCCGCCGCCCCGATAGTACTGCTGAGCCCAAAAAGATTCGAAATTATCAAGGCTATCGATTGGTCGACACTGATTTTTTTTGCGGCCATGTTCGTTGTGATGGCCGCCGTCTGGGATTCGGGATATATTCAATTATTCCTGCTTGAGCAATCGGTAGACTTAAACTCAAGCATAGGCATTCTTCTATTCAGCGTTCTGGCCAGCCAGATAATTTCAAATGTGCCCCTGGTGGCGCTTATTTTGCCGATACTCGTGCAACGCCAAACTGGTCTTGTCAACCTGATGGCCCTGGCGTCGGGAAGTACCATCGCCGGAAATTTCTTAATCCTTGGGGCCGCCAGCAATGTAATTATAATCCAAAATGCCGAAAACCGCTCAAATCATACCCTGACCTTTATGGAATTCGCCCGAGTCGGGATTCCCCTCACTGCAATAAATATATTGGTTTACTGGGCTGCTTTTAAAATCGCGACTATCTTTTAGTCTCTTACTGAATTCAATGGTCGTGGGCCGATTCCTCGATTGGCAATTGCTCCAAATCCGTTTTTCCATCGACCCTAACCCGCGATTCCACGGGTAAGGTAATAATAAAAGTCGTCCCCCGACCCTGGCCGCTGAATGCCTCAATTGTTCCATTGTGAGCGGTTATAATCTTTTTGACCAACGCCAAACCTAAACCGGTTCCTGTTTCCTTAGTCGTGAAAAATGGGTCGAATATCTTAGGGATTATCTCGGACGGAATCCCGATGCCATTGTCGCTTATCGAGATTTGAATGCTGTTATCCCTCCGCGACGCTTCGATTGATATATCCACCCTCCCCGAGCCGGTTATAGCCTGACAGGCGTTGATAATTAGATTGGAAAGGGCGGTTTTAATCAACACCGGGTCACCGTAAAGTATGGGAATTTCGCCTTCCTTGTTGATTTGAAATTCGATGGCTTTATTGGCGCGCTGGTCATCGCTGATTTTCAAACATTCTTCAATAACCTCTTCAATATCGAAACGCGACATAGTGAGATTCAATGGTTTGGCAAAATTCAAAAATCGGCTCAACATTTCCTCGGTCGCCATAGATTCGGCTATCACCGTATCCACGATATCGACCGCCCGGGCATCCGGAAGAGACATCTTTTTTAAAAGCTTCCCGAATCCCATGATGGCCGCGACCGAATTTCGCAATTCGTGGGCCAAGCCGGCCGACATCTCGCCCAGAGCCGCCATTTTCTCCCTATATTCGGCTATTTCCTGAAGCTTTTTTATCCGCGTCAGATCGGTCAATAGCACCGCCGCGCCTATTAAGTTATCTTTATCATCGGTTATCTGCGATGATGTCAGTCCTATCCAGAGCGTCGTGCCGTCTCCCCGGTTAATCTCGAATTCCTGCCGCGAGTAGGTCTTGCCGGCGATAGCATCGCGTAAAACTTGCGAAATCTTATGTTTTTTACCGAATACCTCATTTAGATGTTTTCCGTGAGCCGCCGATTCCGAAAATCCGGTTATTATCGTCGCCGAACGATTAAGCTTGGTGATTATTCCTTGATTGTCGCAAATAATTACGCCGGATGAGATACTGCCAAGTATATATTCATTGTATCTGGCCAGCGAATCCGCCCGCTTTTCCGAATTATCGTACATCGCTTGAAGGATTGCTTCTTTCTCTTTTAGCTCTTGAATTACCGCCTGAAATAATTTTACGGCATATTCAACGCCATCACGCTCATCATAATTTTTTAACGATATATCAAGGTTCGATGCCTGTTGTTTGATTTTACGATAAGGATTCATGACCGAACGGAAAAAGAGAAACGCCGCTACCAAACCGGCGATTAAACCCAGCGAGCGAAATATCAAGTCTAAAAACGCCAGCCGCCTTAAACCCGCCTCCTCTCTGTTTATTCCGGCCAATCTAATCCTATAAACCAGCAATCCCTGCCTATTGCGGACAGATATATCCCTTATGAACGGGGTTGACATCCGCTCGTTTTCCCTGTTTAGCGCGACTCCCACGGCAATCAATCTGTTGCCCGCGCTGTCGGCTATCTCTATCATATCCGCGCCCGATAATACCCGGATATCGTTTAATAATGACGAACCAGGCAGCTTATAATTATCTAGTCTGATTTGGTTTTCAATCAGCTCCGCCGAAAGGTCTATTTTTGTCGAAAATCCCTCCCTTTGCGCCTGGCGGACTTTCTTAAGCGAATACGCGGATATTAAATTCAGCGATAAAAGAAATGCTATCAATACAACCAGCGAGATTTTTATTTCAATCTCATAGCTGATAAAAGGCGTTTTTTTAAAATATCTCACATAAAAGGTATCGGCAGAATCGGTTCCGAATAAAACCGATTATAAGCCGATTAATTTCTTATAAGCGGCGATTAATTGATTCCCCCAGTAGAACGTAATCAATCCGGCCGTCACCAGAAACGGTCCAAAAGGAATGGTACGGGCGGCCTGTTTATCTTTCGCCAGAGCCAGCGCCGTTAATCCGATTATCGTGCCCAATAACGATGCCAGACACAAAATCAAAAATACCCCCTTCCAACCCATAAAAGCCCCCAACATA
>JAAYTW010000110.1 GCA_012517955.1 Candidatus Zixiibacteriota bacterium
CGTATGTAACTATCCTCGATCCAAATGGGACATTTGGCGATATCGCGATTAATGGGACTGCCACTAACTCATCTGACCCGTTCCAGATTTCGCTTCGTGATTCGGCGTTCGATGGCCGGATTATCCCATTTACCGTGAATTTTACCGCCAATAATGCGATAATCGGCACGGTTCAATTCCAGAAATCATTCAACGCCTCGGTGGGTACCGTTGGGACAAACGATCCGACCGGACCGGATGCGTATGGTTATTACGCTTACGATAATACTGATGCCGCATACTTGCCTCATCCAACCTATAGCTGGGTAGAAATCAATCCTTCACTGGGCGGCTCGGGTACAAGAATTACATTCCCGAACAACGATGACGCATCCGTATTGATTAACCTTCCTTTCCCGGTAAAGTATTATGGTCAGACATACGCTCACATGATAGTCTGTATCAATGGTTTTGCCGCTTTTGACACGATTCCCTACGATGTCGCGGGAAATTACTGGTTTAACTGGTCGAACTGGCCAATTCCCGATCCAGGCAATGCCCGCGCGCAGATATCTCCATTCTGGGACGACCTCAAAATAACCTCTACCGCCAACGGCGTGTATACTTATCTTGATGGCGCCAACGGCAGATTCATTATTGAATGGAGCAATCTGACACATGCTAACACCGATTCAATTGAAACTTTCCAAATGATAATTTATGACCCCTGTCAATATAGCACGCCTACGGGCGATTGCGAGATAGTCTTTCAATATAATCATATAGTAAACAATGATTATGTTGAAGACCCATACAGCGACCCGGAAACCTATTCATCCGTCGGCATTGAAAACTGGCAGGAAAATATCGGATTACAATACGAATACAACAACCTATATCCAGCGGGCGCCGCGGCATTGGCCAATGGCCGGGCTATTAGATTTACCACAAGGCGCTTCGACCTGCCCCCAGCGTCTTATCCCAGCGAATCCCATACTCCGAGCAGCATCACTATGACATGCCCCCCTGGCGGTATGACATCTTCGCAAATAATCATTAGTAATTCCGGCGCTTGCGGTCTTGGTTATACGCTAACGGCCGCCAGCCTGGGTTACTTAAGGAATTCAGTTAATCCCGAAACTCCGGTAACCGATGATCTGCCGGCTCCCACGCAATCACCGAATCTCCCGAAAACCGAGGAAATCTACAAACCAAATCCGCCGATGACTACCAATCAGGGAGGCCCTGATGCTTTCGGCCACTACTGGATAGATTCCGACGAATCGGGTGGACCGACATTCAACTGGGTCGACATATCCGGTGTCGGAACCGCTATCACTCTTAACGATGACAACAACAATGGTCCTTTCAGCCTTGGATTTACATTCCCCTATTTCGGGACCAATTATACATCGCTATATGTCTCCTCCAATGGAATGATAACATTCAGCAGCGATGTTGCCCCAAGTAGTAATACCGCTATCCCAAGCACAACCACCCCAAACAATTTTATCGCTGCTTGGTGGGATGATATCGACCCACCGCATCAGGGAGCGGTTCGGTATTACGCGGATGCCGCAAACCATAGGTTTATCGTAAGTTATGATAGCGTGGCATATTATTACAGCAGCACTCCTGGTTACACTGGCGCTTTAACTTTCCAGATTATCCTTTATGAAGATGGCCATTTTGTCATGCAATACAAATCGATGAACCCCGGTTCCTATAGCACTGGATTAAACGGCGCGACAATTGGATTTGAAAACGCCGGCGGCACGGATGGTTTGCAAATTTGCTATAATGCCGCCTATATGCACGACAATCTCGCGATTCAAGTGACGGTACCGCCACCTCCTCCAACTACATTAACCTTAAATCCAAGTTCAGGAATCGTAGAACCCGGAACCAGTGACACGATAGCCGTGATTGCCCATGCGGAAGCATCCGCAAGCGGAACTTACCAGTGGCAAATTAACGCTCAAACCAGTGACCCCAATGCCGGACATTCGTCTTATACAATTCCGGTAACAATCAATGTTGCTGCCGGATCATACGGGCATATCAAGGGCACCGTTAAAGAAAACAACAATGTAACGCCAATATCCAATGTCATCGTAACGACCTATGGGCCGGGACATGTTTTAATGGCCACCGATACAACCAATAGCTCCGGACAGTATGTGGTAACGCTGGCTACCGGAACGTACTCCCAAGAATTCCGAAAAGCGCTTTATAGCGATACCAGTATATCAAATATTGTAGTGGTTACAAATGACACTACTCGAGTAACCATGCTCATGAATCACAAACCCGGTTATCTTGAAGGAACGGTGAAAAAACAAGATAACACGACTGTAATTCCGGGCACAATTGTCAGAGTCTATGACGCATCAGAGGTACTATGTGGGACCGACACCACGGACGCTTACGGTAAATTCCTGCTTCCGCTTCCCGCTGGTACATACCATGAACGATTTACAAAAGCCGGATATATCGATAGTACTTTGACCGGCACCATAATCAATTGGGCTGAAACTACTCATGTCACCATGTTGATGCGGGAAACGCCGGCGCAATGCGAATATATACCGGGCGATATTAACTCCGATGGCCAACGAATGGGCGGCGATGTTACATTTGGAGTTCGTTTCTTCAAGGGATTGGGCACGCCGCCTCTGGATAGTTGTTACATGGACTCTACAGGCACATATCTATATGTCGCCGGCGATGTTAACGGCAACTGTGAATTCAGAGGCTCGGATATCACGAAATTGGTGGCTTATTTTAAAGGCACATCGGGCGTCGCATATTGCCACTTTTTCCCACCGCCATTTATACGGATAATCGATTTCACAAGGCCTGAAACACAATCTACGATTCCGGCCAAAGTAGACTAATTAGCTTGACACCATCAAAAAGGCGGCTTCCGGATTGGAGGCCGCCTTTTATGTTTTTTATTTACAGATATCGGTTATTTCAATTTTCTTAACCAGGGGTGTGAATTCGCGTTCAGCCCGGTAGGTATCGCGTTTCTTATCTGATGCGCCAAGGTTACCGAGGGACGCGCATCATCGAGCGTAAAACCGCGACCCGCCAATACCTCTTTATAAACAGTAGTATGCAAATCCGTAAATCCTTCGGAAAACTCTAATTCTTCGCCATCAATGGTTATCGAACGAAATGTGGTCTTATTTTTATTGCGAGTTTCCTCCGGCAAATCGGCTTTATCGATAGAGAGCAACCACCGTACCCGCGCGTTTTTTAATTCAAGAAAGCCGCCGGTTTTGGTTGGATACGAAATATGAACCTCACTATATTGAACTTCGCCGAATAGCCATATTAAGAGATCGAAAAAGTGAATTCCGATATTCGTGGTCAGCCCACCCGATCTTTCAACTTGCCCTTTCCATGAGACAAGATACCATGGCCCTCTTGAGGTTATATAAGTAAGTTGAATATCCTTTTTCGTAGTGGAAATTTGCGATTGCAGTTTCTCTTTCAAGGTCATTAATGATGGTAATAATCTTAATTGAAGAACCGTGTAGATACGTTTACCGCTTTCTTTTTCAAGCTCTTGAAGGGCGTCGATATTCCATGGATTCAGAACTACAGGCTTTTCACAAATGACATCGGCCCCTACCCTTAAAGCAAATCGAGCATGGGCATCATGAAGATAATTAGGCGAACAAATACTGACGTAATCTATCTGTTGGCCATGACCTTGACGGCGGAGCTTATCTACGTGGCGATCAAATCGTTCAAATTCAGTAAAAAAACGAACATTATCAAAAAAACTATCTATAATTCCAACCGAATCATTCGGGTCCACTGCCGCCACAAGTACATTACCGGTATCTTTGATTGCTTTCAGATGGCGCGGAGCTATATATCCGGCTACGCCGGTTATCGCGAAATTTTTGCTCATTTCAATTCCTCGCTTTTTATTTATCGACCCTTTAGCCAAGAACGCATAGCTATAATATATTATTTTATACTCCTATAAACGCCAAATAATTTATTTCTTTGAAATATTTATCCTCTAACCGTTGATTAAAAAGGGCAAGACGCCTCGCCTTGCCCTTAAGAACAATTAAAATCTGGAATCACTTTCCCTTTTTCTGCAAAAGCAAAGTTCTGGTATAGGGAATCAACCCACCGGCATCAATGATAGCCTGACGAGCTTTAGGCAAAGGTACAATTTTGAATTCCTTGCCGGTTGTTACGTTACGAAGGATTTCGCCCTGAATCTGCAGTTCATCTCCCTCATCAGCCTCAATATCAGGGCAAATTATCATCTGAAGTCCCAGGTTAATTGCGTTTTGTAAGAATATACGAGAAAAGTGCTTGGCCACGATTATCAAGCCCCAGCCATTGAGACACGATGCCGCTTGTTCGCGCGACGAGCCGCAACCAAAATTTTGCCCAGCCACTATAAAACTGCCGCGGGGGATTTCGTTTGCTTTTAGTTTTTTATTGAATTCGACATTATCGGCGAAAGCGTATTGTGGTGTCTCCGTCGGTAGAACCGTCGCCATGAATCTTCCGGGATAGATGATATCGGTTGAAATATCATCGCCAAGTTTTAATACCACTTTTGCCATCTTAACGACCTCCCGAGCTTGGATCGGTGATAACTCCTGTGATTGCGCTGGCCGCGGCCACATCGGGAGAACACAAATAAACCTCAGCGTTGGGGTTTCCCATTCTTCCCTTAAAATTGCGGTTCGTTGTTGCCAGAGCAACTTCCTGATCGCCTAACGCCCCCTGATGGACACCCAGGCATGGCCCACATCCAGGATTGCAAATAGTAGCGCCTGCTTCGGCCAAATCCATTATATAGCCCCGGCGCATAGCCTCGCGGTAAATTCTCCATGACGCCGGAAATACCAGCATCCTTGTGCCATGAGCCACTTTTTTGCCTTTCAGTATCTTCACGGCTGCTTCTATGTCGTCCAATCGGCCATTGGTACAGGAACCAATCACTATTTGATGGATTTTTTTACCGGCGACTTCTGCAATGGGTTTTATGTTATCTACAGTATGGGGACATGCGATTTGTGGCGATAATTCCGACACCTCGATATCAATTACGCTTTCGTATTCGGCATCCTTATCAGGTCCGAAAATTTCTATTTTATCGGTTACGCCGGCTTCATTTTTAAGATAATTGAGCGTTTACTCATCGGGCGGAACAATACCGCTGGTTGCACCGGCCTCAACCGACATATTGCAAAGAACTAGTCTCCCCGATGTCGGCATACTTTTAATGGTTTCTCCATGAAATTCTATAACCTTGAAATTGGCGCCTTCGGCGGTTAATTTGCCGATTAAATAAAGGATTAGGTCTTTTGGTTCGACATACGGGGCAAACTTACCGGACACATTTACTTTTATTGTGGCTGGAACTTCAACGTTCAAGATTTTCCCTAAAGTCCATACCGATGCCATTTCAGTTGCCCCAATACCGAACGCGAAAGCTCCGAGAGCGCCGTGGCTGGTCGTGTGGCTATCCGTCCCCACGACAACGAATCCGGGGCGCACGTAGCCGTATTCGGGTAATATCTGATGGCAGATTCCGCCCTCATCGCCTCGGATATCATGGAATTTTTTTATTCCTTGTTTTGCCACAAATTCGCGGATTTTTTTCTTATTAGTAGCCGTCTTTGAGCTTTCCGCCGGTACCCGATGATCTAGAATAATCGCGATTTTATCCGGATTCCAGACTCTTGCTTCCAAACCGGTATCCTTGAAAATTTCGGCGAATTGATTCATTACCAGGGCGCCGTTTTCATGAGACATCGCCAGATGGACTTCCGGCTCGACCACATCACCGACAGCCACCGAAGCCTTGCCGCACGCTTTCGCCAGCACCTTCTGAACATAGGTCATTCCCATATTTCGCACCTCAAACGGTTAAAGATTTTTTAGCCGACTATTTTTTTATCGCCCTTATATTTAGCCTCTATTCTTTCTTTGGGCAGATATTTATCCTCCATGGCCTTATATTCTTTTAATCCGATGGCATCGGTATATTCTTCGAACGATGTCACCCATTGTGTCTGCCCCGGTAAAATTCCATCCGGAGCCGCTTTTAAGGCTTTAAAGAAATTTAGAAGGGCTTTATGAACAACCATAATAGACGCAACCGGTATCGATACCCGGCCCACTCCCATTTTCGCCAACTCCGGAATCGGAACCAGCTCGGTCTTCATTCCAGAAATAGCATCCATGAGATTTACCGACAATGGTCCTTTGATTTCCTTTACCGCTCTCTGAATATCGGCTTTGGTTTTTATACCGTCAATAAAAGCCAGGTCGGCCCCATTTTCCAAATATAAATTGGCCCGACGAATCGCCTCATCCAAACCCATCACGGAAAACGCGTCAGTTCGAGCATTAATGATAAAAGCTTTATCCATCCTATCACGGACATCAGCGCAGGCCCTCACCTTGCCAGCCATTTCATTAGCATCGATAACCTCCTTACCGGCCATATGACCGCAGCGTTTAGGGAATACCTGGCCTTCGATATTCATCCCGGCCACACCCATAGATATAAGCCGTTCGGTTATCCAGGCCGCGTTTATCGCATTGCCCCCGCCGGTATCAACGTCGGCCATAACCGGAATTTTAACAGCCTGTACGATATTCCAAGTCATATCAAGCACGTCTTTCATCTGGACTAAGCCGACATCGGGTTTCCCCAATATGGATGCGGCCAGACCATATCCGGATATTTGTATGGCCTCGAAACCGCATTGCTCTATTATTCTGGCGCTGAATGCATCATGACAGCCGATAACCGGCACCGCCCGTCTTTCCATTATCGCTTTTCTTAATACTTCTGTTCTTTTCACGATTAAATCTCCCTGCGTGTTAATAGGTCTCCTATTTATATATACTTAATAATTACCAGCCAAAATGGCTATATCCACTTTGGGTAAATTATAAAAAGAAGGTTATTCAAACAAGCACTTTTTAAGAATACATTTTTAGTAAGTATGAATAAATATCAGAATGCCCCGTCTCATTGCTTGACATGTTCGATAAAGTATTTTATCCATTCCTTGCGAGTATCGGGATTATCTATCGTCAGGAAAAGCGCGCCATAGTCATTGATATATTCGCCAAATGGGGATAATTCAACCGTGATATCAGGGCTAAATGAATGGTTGACATCGGCGCGGATTTGCTGGATATACTTATTGACGATATCCAAGAAAAACGGATTTTTCGAACTGACGCTGCCACCGATTCCAAAGCGTTCGATGCCGTGAATGTTGGCCAAACTGACCAGAAGCGCGGCAAACCTTTCGGCGGCCGAATTGACAATATAATAAGCGAATTCATCACCGCCGCCGGATAAATAAAACGCGCCGGCGAGCTCAAAAACCCGTTTAGGTTCAATCACTTTTCCGCTTTTATATTCTCTTAGAAGCGGCGATTTTTCTACGAGCTGCCCCAATGTGTAACGATGCTGTGTTCTCAGGAATTCATAACCGTTCAATTCGCCGAATAGAGCTTTATCGGTACAGAATAGTTGTAGGATTTTATTGGTAAGATTTTTAATGCCGGTTCCGGAAGTCGTGGACTCGATGCAACCTATCGCCCCGCAACCACATCGCATTTTTAGGCCTGGAAAAACATTGCCGATTATCGTATGGCCAATTTCATCGATATCGCGCTGAGGCCCTCCCCCACCGATACCCGTGCTGTGAGTGATATAAAATGTTTTTAGCGGGTCAATACCCAGGTATTCGTAATAAGCGGCCTGGGCGATGCCAGCGCAAACACCATCGTTTTCAATTACGATTTTCTTTCCGGGAAATGCTTCCTGAATCGGATTTAAGAGGTCAACTCCCGAAAAGGAACCAAATTGACTTGTATATTTTAAAGGCAGATTCGAACAGATAAATATACCACCTTGAAGAATTCTTCCAGCCAACGAAATGCCGATACTATCGATTTGTTCTAAAGAAACATGGGACTTTTCCAGATATTCTTTCAATTTGAAGATGATGTAACTATGAAAAATCTCTTTTTGAGGAAGCGATTTTAAAGCCGGATAATCGTTGATATCAAATTGGCTATAAGATGGGCTTAGGCAAATATCTTTGGATACCCTGTTGTCGTTAATTGCCAAGTTTCCATTACGAGAATCGGCAAGGATGAACCTAACCTGGCTGGCTCCGATATCGATACCTAAAGAGTAAGTGACTTCGTAATTCATTAACTTTATATTGCTATTTTCATAGTGATATTGTCAAAGGTTTTATCATATTGATTAAATAAAAAAGCGGCCGGAATATTCTCTCAGCCGCTATAGTATTCCATTCAGAATTAATAATCAAATTACCAACTTTTCTTTCAACCCCTTCATCTCATCTTTGGAATAACCAAGTTCCGTTAATATTTGCTCGGTATGCGCCGAAAGCCGCGGCGGCGGGGCGTCAATCGATGCCGGCGTCTTGGAAAATTTCGACGGCAGATTGAATATTTTGATTTCCCCTATCTGCGGCTCTTTCACCGATTGAATTGTCCGGCGATGTTTCACCTGTTCGCCATTTAACGCCTTTTCGAGGCTTAATATATCCCCTGAAGGTATCCCCTTCTCATTTAAGATATCCACCCAATGTGATGTCGTCTCCAACGTTAGTTTCTCTTCAAGTATTGGAGTAAGCAATTTGCGATTGGCCTTGCGCGTATCGCGCTCCTGGAAACGGGGATCGGTCTTGAGTTCGGGAAGTCCAACCGTATCAGCCAAATCCTCCCACTGTTTTTGCTGGTTGGCGGCGATATTGATAAAGCCATCCTTGGTGCGGAAAACGCCCGATGGCGCGGCCGTAAAATTATCGTTGCCCATCGGTATGGGCGGCTGGCCGCCTATAAGCAGATTGGCGGCGACCCAGCCCATCAAGGGCATGATTGCATCAAGCAAGGCGATATCGATAAACTGCCCTTCGCCGGTTTTCTCGCGATAATACAGCGCCCCCATTATAGCGAACGCCGCCGTCAGACCTCCCACCGTATCACAAACCGGGAAACCCGCCCGCAACGGATGAAGCCGTTCATCGCCGTTGACATCCATAGCTCCCGATAGTCCTTGGATAATCTGATCATAGGCCGGCTTGAACGCGTCAGGACCGGTTTGACCGAACCCCGAAATGGCGCAGTATATGATTTTAGGATTGATTTTGCAGATATCTTCATAAGCAAACCCCAGACGTTTCATCACCCCAGGGCGGAAATTTTCAACAACGACATCTGCCGATTTCAGCAGTTTACGGAAAATCTCTTTGCCTTCATCGAATTTTAAATTCAGTGTCAGGGATTTTTTATTGGCATTCTGCGCCAGAAAACTGGTACCCATCAGTTCTTTGTTAAGCTTAGGGACATTGCCAAGTTTGCGGGCCAAATCGCCGCCATCCGGGTTTTCAATCTTGATAACTTCAGCGCCCAGAAGCGACAGATGAAGCGTGCAAAACGGGCCTGATAGGACATTGGTTAAATCGATTACGCGAACGTTTTCCAGCAATTTCATATTAGCTCCTCGATTCTGCTTTCTGAAAATCTACAATTGAACCGGATTTCAGGATAAATCCCGGCAACTCTCTATTAAAAAATTGACTGACGGTTTTGGCCGTCTCTATCAGAATATTCAGTCTTATATCTTTTCTCAACCCCATTCTCTGGAATGTATGCACTAAATCTTCGGTACTAACGTTACCAGCGGGGAGCTTGGTAAAAGGACATCCACCCAGGCCGCCAATAGCTGATTCAAATGAAACAACACCGGCATTCAACGCCGCATAGCAATTAGTCAGACCAACACCATATGTATTATGAAAATGACAGGCTAATTTAACCTCCGAATTTAATTTCTTGATTGCGCCAAACAGCCTTTCAACCTGATATGGCTGGGCATGTCCGGCCGTATCGGCCAGGCTAATATTATAAATACCCGCCGCGACATATTCCTTGGCGATACCTATAACTTTATCCTCATCGATTGGCCCCTCGAAACCGCAACCGAACGCCGATTGGATCGACACCTGTACCTGTTTGCCGGCCTTCTGGGCCTGTTGAGCCATCGGGATAATCCGGTTCAAAGCTTCACTGGTTGTCATTCCGGTGTTTTTCTTGCTGTGGGTTTCGCTGGCGGAAACGCCCATACAGAACATATCCACGCCGCAGGCCATTCCCCTTTCAAGGCCTTTTTCATTTAGCACAAGGCCAGATAATATAACCATAGTAGGTTTTATCGACTTATAATGTTCAAACAATTTATCCGTGTCGGCCATCTGGGGGACTTTATCCAGATTCACAAATGAGCCAAGTTGGATTATATCAACTCCCGATTTAATCAACATATCAACCCAACGGATTTTCTCATCGAGCGGAACTGCCGTTTTCTCAGCCTGAAGGCCGTCTCGAAGGCCGACTTCATGGATAATAATTTTCCTATCCTCCATCTATAGAACCTTTCCCGCGCTATTTTTTATATTTAATTATTGGCTTAAGTTAATTACGAAGGACCTAATTATCGACACACGAAAAGCCGGAGATGAGATTCGAACTCACGACCTGCTGATTACGAATCAGCTGCTCTACCAGCTGAGCTACCCCGGCGAAAACTATCTATTCTGAGCCAGCTTCTCCCTTATCGTTTTAACAAGCCGGCTCACCTGCACCAGATAATATATCGGCAATAGCACCATTCCCGCAACTAAAATCCACATCGGCCAGAGATTCGACGGAGTAAAATTTTGGGATTTAGCTCCTTGAATCACCTGAATCTGAATGAATAGGAATAAAACCGAGATGGCGAATCCAATAAAATACATCATCCTGTTCAATATGGCATACACCGGCTTTCGAAATTCGGGCGGCCATGTCTTAACTTCTTCCTTTTGAGGGAAATTGTACAGATGGGGATAACGGGAAATTATCAGCATGAATGCTGAAATTAAGGTAGCCAACCCGGGCAACATAAAGAAATTCATGATTGATTTGTTATCCCAACGATCCGGCGTGCCATCCCAATTGAAATGCACCGGTATTCTATCGGGTAGCGTTGAGTAAGCATTAATCGACATTAACCATAAGATTAACAGGGTGGCTCCGATTAAATATATGAATGTCGTTCGCCCATCATCCGAACCGGATTGAGCATCCATAAGCTTTCAAAGCATCTAAGTATTTCCTAAATCTGTATCCAATCGTTTAGAACTCGGTTTTACCCGAAAAGTTAAACTTGCGGATTAATATCGTCGGGGCACTACAACAACCTATATCATCCCACCAGTTCTTAACAAGCTGGGTTTCTTTGGAAATTCCGGCTATGCGCGAAAAAGCTCCGGTAATAGATTCCGTAAATCGTAGGTTTTTTACCGGCCCCGTCACCTTGCCGTTTTTAATCCTAAACAATCCATCGCGGGTCATACCGGTCATCAAGGCGCGGGGAGTATCAAGTAAACCGTTTATGTAGAAGAATCGGGTTACCAGTAGGCCATCTTTGACACTTGCTATCAGCGACTCTTTCGATTTTTTCCCGGCCGAGATGAAGCAATTACCTGCCATCGGCCCCTCTGAAAATCCGGGTATCATGGCATGGCCGGTAGAACGGGTTTCGGCTTTGGCCGCATAAAGCGAATCATATACTGGCCCGCAAGCTATCCCTTTCTTTATAATATCCACCTTTTTTTTGGGTACGCCTTCGAAATCAAATGGCATTGCCAATCCCGAAATATCATTACCGTCATCGTATATTGTAAGTTCGGGCGACATCACTTTTTTACCGATTTTTCCGGCCAGGAAACTTGTTTTTTCGATAACTCCCTTGGCGCCGAATCCGATCATGCTAAGCCAATCCATTAATGAAGATACTGCCACTGGTTCAAGGATTACGTCATATTTGGCCGGCTCCAGCGATTCTGGATTTTTCCCTTCCAAACATTTTTTAAATGCTGTTTCAGTTATTAAAGCGAATGGTATTTTTAACACGCTTCGTGAAAGCCCCTCGGCGTAACCGGAAGAAGAATCGCTCATA
>JAAYTW010000111.1 GCA_012517955.1 Candidatus Zixiibacteriota bacterium
CAACTGCCGTTTGACCACCGTGCCCGAAATCGTCGAGTTGATGCCGATAATCATGCTTAATACCATTACTGTCGTTTTAATATTTGGAAATCGAATCATTATCCCAGCCTTTCCTCCAAAAAATTTATATCAATACTTATTGAATTTAATAAGAATAATTCTCGAAATCAAATTGAAAACCCTTTAAAAAGTTAGAAGCAAGCGCCGGTTGGTGAATAATATCAACGAATCTATAATCCAGCCTAATCTTTTTGAAGGACCACGCTTATTCTCAATAGCTTGCCCGACTCGATATATATCCGTTTCTCCGTTTTTCGGTACCCGTCTTTTTTAATTTCAATTAGATGTCGGCCGGTTGCCAGTTTAATCGGCGGCCCGCCGGTGGTACCATATCTTTCCCTATCGACAAAAAACTCTGTTTGCGGAGTCGATACCAATTCCAGCAATCCAAAATCAGCCAGGTTTTGGTTGGGATATTCAAAGGCGGACTTTATCGCCGGCTCAGTTGCTTTTTCCTCAACTTTCGACGGCGGTTTCGTCGGTTTGTTTTTTACGACGGCAGTAGGTTTCATGATGTCGCCGGCTTTCCGCTCATTGCTTTGCTCTACCGAATTGGATGATATAGATGGCCCGGCGATTTTCCCGGCCGATTCAATATCATTTTTCGCGGGAATACTCCTATCGATTCCCTGAACCGGTTCGCCTTTATCGCTTTCTAATAGTCTCCACCCGCCAAACGAAAACATCAAGACGACTATGCCTATCAATAATCCGCCGATACCGATTGCCGACCGACGCGTGATTATCAACTTTCTCGGTCTCGCAGTATTGATTTCGATGGTTTTTCCGGCTTTTAACTGGTTTAGATATTTCTGAGCCATTTTATTGTTTTTATCAAATCGCAGAACGTTTTCAAACTCCCGCGTGGCGTCGGCCAGTCTTCCCTGGCCCTGATTCATGAAGTATAGCGCTTTTTCGGTATGTTTGCTTATCCTATCCGCCCGCAGTTTCTCCGTCGTTTGAATCGGATTTTTCACAAACTCGCACATCAACTTCTTCGATGGTTGAATTATATAATGGCCGATTTCCTCATCAAGCTGCGCCGCTAATATGTCGGCGTCTTGGTAGCGGCTTTCGATATCTTTTTCAAGGCACCTGCTCACGATACTCTCAATCGACGAAGTCACGTCCACGCGGATTTCTCTCATAGGTATCGTTTGGGCGGCGATTATATTCGTAACTAATTGTTGATAATTATCCCCCTTAAACGGTTTTTCTCCCGTGATAATTTCATATAGCACGATACCGAGCGAAAATATGTCGCAGCGATTATCAACCGGCCTACCGGCCGCCTGTTCCGGCGACATATAGGCAGGCGATCCAACCATCTGACCCGTATCCGTAATCGACATGTCCTGATGGTCTTTGGCTATCCCGAAATCGGTTATCATTACCCGGCCATCACTTGATAACATTATGTTGGCCGGTTTAATATCCCTGTGAATTAAACCGAAACTATGCGCGTAACGTAATCCACTGGCCACCTCTCTGCCGATAAGTAAGGCTACTTCCAGAGGCAACCGTTTCATTCGAGTCATCATCTGCTTTAGATTTTGCCCCTCCACGTACTCCATCGCGATAAAATACTCGCCATCCTGGCAGCCGTAATCGATTATTGAAACTATATTCTCGTGGTGAAGCATCGCCACGCGTTTGGCTTCCTTTTCGAACCTCACGATAAAGTTTTCGTTCATTGTCAGG
>JAAYTW010000112.1 GCA_012517955.1 Candidatus Zixiibacteriota bacterium
AGAACCGACCGGATAATTGGCCGAATCGGGCATTTGATAACCCTAAGGCATTTGTTGCATACGGCTCGGTCAAGCATTTGCCCATAGCGCTCGATATATTTCACGCTACCAAGTATGACGGCAGCGGTAATGTTGCCGGCGAAATCGGACGCGGCGACCTACTGTCACACTCCTACGGAATGCAAACTCGGGGACAGGTCAAACATAATATTGATTATACAGCCACATTCGTTTACCAAATAGGCGATTATGGAATTGATGATATCAGGGCATATGGCGCCAATGCCGGTATTGGGATTACAGAATATTTTCCATGGAAAACCCGTCTGGCTGCACAATTTACATTAGGGTCGGGGGATAATGATCCTTATGATGGAATACACGGAACATTTGACGGCGTATTCGGAGGCGCTGATATTAACTTCTACGGCGATTTAAATCTTTTTTATTGGGCCGATATTCGCGACTATGAACTTGATTTACACCTTGTACCCCTTGAACCTATGCGCGTCATATTCGAGTATCACTATTTCGTCCTCGACCAATCTCGGGATGCCTGGTATACGACCGGGTTGAAACCTCTTAGGCGCGACAAATCAGGGAACTCGGGAACATCGCTGGGGCACGAGTTCAACTTTCGGTTTGTCTGTTCGCCTGTCAAAGCGCTTGAAATGATGTTTGGATATGGGCGCTTTTTCCCAGGTTCATATGTTCAGAATACAGGGGACAATAAACAGGCAAACGGTTTATTTTTACAGAACACTTATTCTTTTTGAACAGATAAAGATAAAAGACAAAACACATTCATATACCTAAAAGAAGTGCGGTGTTTCAGAAATATATTATCGCGCGGCCGGGGATAGAATAATATGGTTTGTTTCCCATATATATGGGAGTAATCCCCTATCTTTTTTCTGTTTTGGGCTTTTAGAGTCAGCCTAATCCGTTGTTTATCAACAAAACCAAATTTGTGCTAAAATGGAACGGTTATTGCATTAATTTTGGTCAGTTGAAAACAAAAAAATGGAGGTGCAGATGAGAAGTGGCAAATGGTTTTCATATGGCGGCATTTTCGGTATATTTTTAATATTATTATTCACGGCCGTCTCCTGTTCGGATAATAATATCATTAATCCACCTTCGGATAATAACGGGCTCGTTCAGGATATAGCGGCCATTAACGCGGTCGAATTGGCCAAATCCGGTGGTCTTGGAAAAAGCGATACAGCTACATATCTAATCGCCCAGACACAGTACGGTTTTGAGATAAATGGCTCGGCGATGACTACATCTTTTGTGATTGGCGGTTCTACCATTTCAATCAGTGTGCCGGCCAATAATTTTGATAAGTCTAGATGGGGCGATCGCCTGTATATATTTATCCGGGCCGAAAAATGGAATACGGCCAACGGTATCGTGTACTATTATGATTGTACCCCTGAAGGCGTCGTATTCAGCAGTCCTTTAAAGCTAACGCAGCCTTTTACGAATTCTTCTGTCGGCGGAACTGAATATCTTTATTGGAAAAACGCAAACGGCGTCTGGGTGGTATCGGATACACAGACTCTTAGAGTCCCGTCCGCCAAGTTTAGCATAAGCCATTTCTCGAAATACGCGATTTCCGATTAGTTTCGCAATCGAACTGAGCAGGTTTAATATCCCGTTAAGCAATCCGCGGCGTAATTGCCGCGGATTTTTCTTTCTCAATGGGCTTTATGGTTCGTTAATTCTATTTCCATTTTTGAGTATTCTTAAGCCTGCCATGAAACAAAAAACGCGGCAGATTACCAATCCGCCGCGTTTCGAAGGAAAAGTTTATCCTATTTAATTAGAGACATCTTACGGACGATTTCTTTTTCTCCAGTCTTTAGACGATAGAAATACATTCCGGATGCCACTTGTTTGCCATTCTGGTCTTTTCCATCCCAAATCACTTTCTTTACACCGGCTGATTGATTGGCGTCAATTAAGGTTATAGTCTTCTGGCCCATGATATTGAATATGTCCAGCTTTACATGGCAATCTTGAGGCAAGCCGTACGATATCGTGGTTGTAGGATTGAATGGATTGGGGTAGTTTTGCGCCAGGAAAAATTCCTGGGGAACGGCGGTCCCGTTGTCGATGCCGACAATTCCGCGTCTCTTACCGGAATCTTTGTCTGAAATGAAAGATTCGACATTCCAGTTGGCGCCATCGGCATAAGCGGCCGTCACATAATACCAGTAAATCGAGGTATCGATTGTTGTCGAATCGATGTAAGATTCTCCGGAGACGGGCGCCGAGTTCAATTTCGTGTATGAGCCGGATTCCCAGCGACTACGATAGATATTGTAACCAACCAGGTTCGGGTGTGATACGCCGTGCCAGGTAATAATAATTCTATTTTCCATCGTATCGGTAGC
>JAAYTW010000113.1 GCA_012517955.1 Candidatus Zixiibacteriota bacterium
CGACTCCGGCGTTAAAATCAAAAGCGGTTCGCCGGTCGCCAAAATCGCGGCGGAGGATAATCGGGTCGTGGGAATACAGCTTACGAAATCTGAAACGCTTATCCCGGCTAAATCGGTGATAATAGCGACCGGCGGCAAATCATACCCGGCTACCGGGTCATCCGGCGATGGTTACCGTATGGCTGAGTCGATTGGGCATACGATTATGCCGGTTTATCCCGCCAGCGTGCCTCTTGTCACCAAAGGAACAATAGCGCCGAGCCTGAAAGGAATAAGCATCGAATCGGTAATCGCTAACTTGAAAGTCGGCGGTAAAATTGTCGCGCAATCCGAAGGCGACCTGCTGTTCACCCATTTTGGTGTATCCGGACCGGTCATCCTGAACATAAGCAAATACTGCGTCGAGCAATTGAGGGCCGACAATCATCCTATATTATCGTTTGATTTAATCCCCGAGTATTCCGCCGAACAAATAGAAAAAAAGCTGTTAGAACATTATAAAATCTCCGGTAAGAAACAAATATCGTCGATAGTAGGTGAATATATCCCCTCAAGGATGGCGCAGGCGCTCTTGGAACAATTGCAAATAGATTCAACAAAGCGGATTAATCAAATTACGGCCGAGGAGCGCCGAAAAATTATTCAAGGCTTGAAGGGGCTGGAAATCGCTATCAGTGGCCATCGGGGGTTTGCCGAAGCACAAGTGAGCGCGGGAGGGGTGATCTTGAAAGAAATCGACCCGCGGACGATGCAATCGCGACTGATTAAAGGTTTATATTTCTGCGGAGAAGTGCTCGATATCGATGGAGACACCGGGGGGTTTAATCTTCAAGCGGCGTTTTCAACGGGATATGTGGCGGGAAGTGAATGTGCGAAACGATAAATGCGGTAAAACAGCTGCGGGGCGCGGTTCATTTCGGCCTCCCACCACGAAACCAACCACAGGGCCTCAAACCTGAACGCCCGACATCTTGGCGGCCTTTATCCGCATAGACATCTTTCTGCCCCAAAGGCGCGCCTATCTGCGAATCCGCCATATCGGAGGGGATTATTTTATGATAATATTTGGGTCTGCCGCGCAATTATTATTACCTGTTCGTCCATAGAGCGCGCGGGCTTCGTTTTCTTACTCAATCCGTTTTTTTTGATGACGAAAAATACAAGCTCTTCCGGCATATAACTTGTAAAGGAGCCCTCGACAATGAAGAATTTATTGTTCGCTCTGCGGTCAGTGCCGAGTCTATATCGCATTCTTCTATACGCCTTTGGCCAGAACCTCGGTGATATCAATTACCCTGTGGGTCTCGGCCTTATCTTTGGCTTTTATGCCGTCCTCGAGCATCGTCATACAAAACGGACAGGCCACGCCTATTGTATTGACGCCCGTATTTATAGCTTCTTCGGCACGTTCTTCGTTGATTCGTTTGCCGGCAGTCTCTTCCAGCCACATCCGGGCGCCGCCCGCGCCGCAACAGAAGGAATTTTGTCGATGGCGTTTCATCTCGACTCGGTTGGCCACTAAATCGATAAGGAAGCGGCCTGGTTCATAGATACCGTTATGGCGACCAAGGTAGCAGGAGTCGTGGAAGACTATGCCGGTTCCAAAATATGATTTATCGATTTTGGTTTTATCGATTTTCAATTTGCCCGATTTAATCAATTCCTCCAGCAACTCGTGAGTATGATAAACCTCATAAACACCGCCAAACGCCCGATATTCATTTTTCAGCGTGTTAAGACAGTGCGGGCAGTTCGTGAAAATTTTTTTTACGTTAAGCCCGTTAAGCAGTTCGACATTTGAGGCCGCCAGCGTTTGGAACAGATATTCCTCGCCCAACCGCCGCGCCGAATCGCCGGTGCAGGTTTCATCGGTGCCGAGGATGGCGAAATCCACTCCCGCCGCATTCATCAGTTTTATGGTGGCCTGGCTGACTTTCACATTACGGGCATCCAGTGCCCCCGCACAACCGACCCAAAACAGCCATTCAGCGTTGGGCTTGTCGGCAACCAAATTGACCGGCTGGTCTTTAAACCAATCGGCGCGCGCTGCTTGCCCCAATCCCCAGGGGTCGCCTGTTTTTTCCATATTTTTTAAAGCCGCGCCGCCTTGGGTCGAAATGGCTCCCTCATTAAGAACAAGAGAGCGCCGGTAATCCATCAGCTTGGGAATGTGTTCAATAAACAATGGGCAGGCATTCTGACAAGCGTAGCAAGTTGTGCAAGCCCAGATTACATCTTCGGTGATAACATCTTTTAGAAAATCTTCCGTGAACTCATCGGCTTTGCCTGCCTGTATATAAGGGGCTTTCTTTTCGGCGTGACGACGTAGTTGCATAATTATATTTTTCGGCGAAAGCGGTTTGCCAGTATTCCAGGCCGGGCAGGCATCCTGACAGCGGCCGCATTCGGTGCAGGAGAGCCCATCGAGATAGTCTTTCCAGGTGTGTTCCTCTATTTTGGTAACGCCGAACGATTCGGAGTTTTCCAAATCGGCTTTGGTAAGAATCGTCCCGGATGTCGGATCGGCCAGATAGACATTGAACAGCGATGTGAATATGTGCATGTGCTTTCCCAGCGGCACATAATTGAGTATCGCCATGAAAAAAATAAAGTGCGCCCACCAGAATACATGGGCCCAAAAAGCGCTGGTTTCCGGGGGCAAGGTCTTGAATATTCCCGCCAAATAAGCTCCGATAAACGCCCCCGGCGCCGCTATTTGCTGAGATGCCATATTGAAACCATCCGAAAGTAAATCGAAAACCATCAACCCCAATATCAGCATTAGGATTAATGCCGCGCCGGCGCTTTGGGTGATTCGTTTCGGCCTGATAATATACCGCTTAACCGCGAACGCCAAAATCCCGATTATCACTAAGAAACTGAATAAGTCGAGCAGGAAAAGCATCTGGGCCTTCAGCGCTCCAAATAGAATTGGAATATCGAAACCGGACCAGAATCCTTTGCCGAAAAAATTAATCGTGCCGAACGCGATTATTAAAAATCCCCAGAACACGATAAAATGTGCCACTCCCGAGAAGGGGTCATCCAGAAGCCGTTTTTGGCCGAATACGAATTTTATCACCCGCTTGACGCCCGCGGCGATATCGACCGTTCTATTCGCTTTTTTAAACATCAACAGGTTGCGGATATACTTACTGATTATAATTCCAAACGATATCATACCCGCCAAAAATACTAATATGAAAATCGCCTTCTCGATTCCAGTTGGTGAGATTTCAATTAAATGATCCTGCATCGTTAACCTCTTGCTCGGTCTGTAACTCCGATTTACGATTTACCTGGTTTGTTTTGAGATGTTATCATAATAGCGGCCGGCGCGATGGTCAAGCGAAAACGGCAGGATATCTGCCGTTGACAATCGGTTTGGCGTTTGTTATTTTCCGTCAGCGTGAATAATCCAGAAAGGAATTTTATGTCCGATCCTAGAATTAAAAAACTCGCCCACGTGCTTCTTCACTATTCGATTAAGCTTAAAAAAGGGCAGCTCGTCAAATTGGCCGGTTCAACCTTGGCCTTGCCGCTGTTACGTGAACTATACGCCGAATCACTGAAGATTGGCGCCTACCCGTTCGTTCGTTTAAGCGATGAGGGGCTTGAGGAAATCTATTACAAATATGCCGGCGAAGACCAGCTTAAGTATATTCCGCCGATGGCGAAACTTGAGGTGGAAAAAATCGACGCCTTGGTGTCGATTTGGGCGCTGGCGAATTCGAAAAACCTAAGCGGAATCGATCCTAAAAAGCAGGCATTAGCGCGCAAGGCGAATTTCGTAATCATGAAAAGATTTCACGACCGCGCCGGCAAAGGGGAATTGAATTGGGTCGGCTCGCTTTTTCCCACGCACTCATCGGCGCAGGATGCCGGTATGTCGCTTTCCGATTACGAGGATTTCGTTTTTCGGGCTTGTAAAGTCGACAAAGCCGATCCGATAGCCGAATGGAAAAAAGCCTCGCAGTACAATCAGAGACTGATAAATTTTTTGAAAACCAAACGAGTAATCCGCGTGACCGCCCCTGATACCGACCTGATATACAAAACCGGTGGGCGCCCATGGATAAACTGCGACGGCAAATCCAATTTCCCCGACGGCGAAGTGTTCACATCGCCGGTGGAGGATTCTGTCAATGGCTATATCCGGTATACGTTTCCAGCTATTTACAGCGGCCGCGAAGTCGAAGATGTCCGCCTTGAATTCAAAGACGGCAAGGTGGTAAAAGCCGTCGCCGCCAAAGGCCAGGATTTCCTTGAAGCGATGTTGAATGTCGACAAGGGCGCTCGCTATCTGGGAGAAGCCGCAATCGGCACCAATTTCGGAATCGATAGATTCACCCGCAATATTCTTTTTGATGAAAAAATCGGCGGCACCTGCCATTTTGCTTTAGGCGAATCATTCCCAGAATCCGGCGGTAAAAATCGTTCGGCTCTACATTGGGATATGATCTGCGATCTTCGTAAAGGGGGATGCATGTACGCGGATGGCCAGCTCTTTTTCAAAAACGGCAAGTTTCTTAAGTGAAGCCGCAATTCCAGAGAAAAAAATCTAAGTCGAATATCAGGCCAGGGGTTTAGCATACTAAACCCCTTTTATAAATTATAAATTTCCGCGTAACTTAAACCGCGTTAAGGCCGTATCTATATTTGAATGAGATATTTTCTGAAGGAACCATTGAGCAAGAGGTGTTATAATGCGAAGAAGAGAAGTATTTGTTGTCATCATTGTGTTCCTTTTCGGCTGCGCGGTTAGAGCAGTCAACGCAGCGGGAAGCGAAAAGAGCCAGCTATCAATCACGCTCGATGGCGACTCTTTAATCATTGCCATCTCCGGAAATTCTGGGGAAAGTAAATCTATCAGTATCTTTAAAGACCAG
>JAAYTW010000114.1 GCA_012517955.1 Candidatus Zixiibacteriota bacterium
AACTGCCTCGCGATTCTAAAGACCAGGGTAAAAAGGGAAAAGAAATAGAACGTAATAATATCCAACCCGGCGATTTGTTGCTGTTTAAAAATCATGTGGCGGTAGCGATTTCCGAAAAGGATTATATTCATTCCAGCCTATCGCGAGGCGGCGTGTCGATTAATAGCCTCGATAAAAAATCGAAATTGTATCTGAAAAACCGTGATTTTGGATTGCGCGCGGTTAGGAGAATCGTTGAAAACTAAAACGATAATCATAATGCTCGCCTTCATTATTTGCCTGACGCTGGTGATATTGATTCGCCAGCTGACCGCGGGGCGATTCGCCGTTCATCAACTCGATTTTTATGATAACGGCGCCGATTGGCGCGATTTTCATCTGACAAATATCTCTGCGAACAAAGATAGCAGCCGGTTGATTATCGCCGGAGATGACGCATTACTTATAAGTCCCGTATGTAAAACCAAATTTCCGTTTAACGAAATTATCTTGTGCTGGAACTGTTTCGCCGGAGATTCCAGCGGTCTGGCGATTTCTATAGCTGCCAGTCCCGATAACGTCAATTGGTGGAATTTCGCCTATCAGAATTGGCGTGTCGAAAGCGATATCGGCGCGATTGACGAAGATTCTTTGCCCCGAAAAAAAATCTCCGGCGCTGGCTTTGTGGATATCGATATTATAAAGCTGGAAAAACCGGCGATATATTATAAGTTTAAAATAGTATTTTCTCATAAAGATTCTCTGCCTTTCTATCTTGATAGAATCAGTATCTGCTATTCGAATATACACGCTGATATTCGCCAGCATGGAATATGGGGCAAACATCAGATGGCCGACTTGCCCAAAGTCGCGTTGGCAGTACCGTTTTTATCACAAAAGGCACTGCCCGACAGCATCTCCGATAGAACCTGCAGCCCGACCAGCCTGGCGATGGTATTGAACTATCACAATCATCAATGTTCTCCTCTCGAAGTTTCCGCGGCCGTTTATGACCCATTTGCCGAAATATACGGCAATTGGCCTTATAATATACAAGCCGCCTATCTTATGGGACTACAAAAGACCTGGATTGGCCGACATAACTCGTTTTTCGAAATCGCTTCCGAAATCAACTCGGGCAAACCTGTAATTATAAGTATCGATATCCCTCCCGCAAAGCTGGCCAATGCGCCTTATCCAACAACCGGCGGCGCGGGGCATCTGATTGTCGTTAGGGGTTTCGATGGCGAAGGAAATGTCCTGGTGAACGACCCGGCAGGAGAAAATCCTCATGAGGGAATGGTTGCCTATGATTTAAAAGCCCTGACCGAAATCTGGGTCGAAAGGGGAGGAGTGGCTTACCACTTATGGCCCGAACCGTAAAACCATCGCGCCTTAATAAAGGCGATACAATCGCTATAATCGCGCCCGCGGGCAAACCTGACCCAGCCGATCTTCGGAAAGCGGTCTCGCGAATAAAAAGGATTGGTTACGATGTCTTTGTCCACCCACAATGCGGTCTCCGCCGCGGATATCTCGCCGGAGATGATAAAACACGTGCCGATGCGTTGAATGAAATGTTTGCCGGCAAGAAAATAAAAGCCATCTTTGCCGCTCGCGGCGGCTATGGCTGCCAACGATTGATGAAATATCTCGACTTAAATGTGATAAAGGCCAATCCTAAGATATTCGTCGGCTATTCGGATTTGACTATTCTTCTGCATGCGTTCAATAATCTTGGACTCGTTACTTTCCATGGTCCCATGCCTGCCATAGATTTTTCCGGTAATCCTTATAAATTCGGTTTAACCAACATGCTTCAAACCTTGACTGATACTAAATCTCCGATACCCATTAAAAATCCTCGTTCAGCGGGGGCATTTAAAGTTTACCGAAAGGGGAGAGCCGAAGGAATCCTGACCGGCGGGAATCTGTCGCTTCTTCAGAAACTGATAGGAACGCCGTTTATGCCGTCATTTAAAAACAAGATTGTGTTCTTGGAAGATATTGGCGAAGAACCTTATCGCCTCGACGGTTGCCTGGCTCATCTATTTATGGCCACCGATATCGCGCGGGCCGCCGGATTTGTTTTCGCCCCCTTTTACGATTGCAAAATTACTAAAAGAACGTTCCCCAGCTTGACCGTCAGACAAGTTTTCGATGACTATTTTAGCAGCCTTAAAGTGCCGATACTTACGAATGTAGCTTGCGGTCATGGTAATGAGAATGTTGCTTTGCCGATTGGAGTTAAAGCCGCAATCGATACCGAAAAGAAACAATTCACGCTTTTGGAAAGCGCGGTGAAATAAATGCTGACTAAAAAAATCGTTAAGGTTCATCTGAAACAAACCTTCCGTATTTCTCATGGGGCCACCGATGAGAAAGAAATCGTGCTCGTAAACATCGATGGCGGAATCGGGGAGGCCTCGCCGGTTAATTATTATGGCGAATCGGTCGCGACAATCGGCGATTTTATAGATAAAGCCGCCGCGGTAATCGGCGATGACCCCTTCCGGCTCGAACAAATGTGCGACCGGTTGAATCATTTAGCCGCCTATAATTTCTCCGCCAAGGCGGCGATTGATATAGCATTGCATGATTTGGTAGGCAAGCGGTTGGGGATACCAGTCCATAAATTGCTTGGAATCGCTCCTCGTGATGATATCGCCACCTCCTACACGATTTCCATCAATGACCCGGATTCTGTTAAAAAGCAAGTCAGGGATAATCCCGGTTATAAAGTGTATAAGGTGAAAGTCGGCGTACCCAACGATATTGAGATGGTAGCGGCTGTCCGCGATTCCACCGATGCCGCAATCCGTGTTGATGCCAACGGCGGCTGGTCGTTGAAAGAGGCGATGCAAAAAATCAAGCTTTTACAGAAATACGATGTCGAATTCGTAGAACAGCCGCTTCATTGGAAAGATTTCGAAGGATTTAAAATTCTTCGTCAGAAATCGATACTCCCCATCTTCGCCGATGAGGGGGTGATGCGGGCCGAGGATATCGCCCAGTATTATGGCCTGGTCGATGGCATCAACATCAAACTGATGAAATCCGGCGGTATTCGTGAGGCTTTTAAAATGATTTCTGTGGCCCGCGCCTTACAGATGAAAATCATGATTGGTTGCATGGTCGAAACATCGGTAGGCATATCGGCGGCGGCCCAGCTTGCGTCATTGGTTGATTATGTCGACCTCGACGGCAATTTGCTTATCGCCGATGACCCTTTCGAAGGTATAAGGGCGGTTGATGGTTATCTGAAATATAACGACAAACCCGGAATCGGTGTGACGGAAAAACCATGAAACGAATTTTAGTTATCGCCGCTATCGCATTGATGTCCCGTTTGGCCGACGCCAATCATGTTAAAATTATCTATCCGCGCGATAATCAAACAATCGCCAGCATCGATTCCGAATTCGTTTTCGGCAACACGACTCCGGGCGCTGTTCTGCGAATTAATGGCGCTAAAGTGCCGGTGCATCGCGGCGGTGGTTTTCTGGCGTTTATTCCGGTTAATCGCGGACCAAATTCTATAAAGGCTGTCTCGATTGTTAACGGAGATACAGCTATCGCCGAAATAAATATCAATGTCGGCCAGATTGCCGATTTCTCCGCCTCGCCATTTATCCGTAATTCGATGAATCCCTTCGGCCGAACCGTATTAACAGGCTCCGATGAACTTGAATTTGGCGTTAAAATCAAAAGAAGCGGACAAGGTTACTGCCGTTTTAAAGACACTCAAAACTGGTTACCGCTTAATATAATCGCCCGTGAACAATCCGAAGAGAACGCTTTTGGGGCGATGGCGATTTTTTCCGATAGTATATCGCCGGCTGATTGCATCGGGTATCTTCCCATGAAAGATATAAAAGATTCATCCCGAATATATCTGCTTTATCTCGATAAATCCGACAGTTGTTTCGGCGACCCCCACGGGTTAGACCCGACCGATTCGAGCGATTTTTTCGTTGTGAAATCCACTCCAACTGAATCGCGCGTAGTTACAGTCATCGAGCGCCCGCGTGTCGTACGTCTGGCTCCGGCAAAAGGATATCTGCTGGTGAATCAACCGCCGGGTGTTAGATTCGCGTATGCCGGTGAGACTCCCGATTATTATCGCGTTCAATTGGCCGAAAATTATTACGGCTACGTTAAAAAAACCGATTCAAAATTATCTTTTCCAAATATCGCCAAACCACAGGGGGAAGTCTCAACGATTATTGCCAATGATTTCCCCGACCGGATCGAAATTTCGATGGCGTTCGGTGACAAATTACCGTTTCGAATCAGCGAACAAGGCGATATCCTTACCGTTGATATCTATGGCCTTCGCTCCAATGTCGATTGGATTCGCCAAAACGGCACTCAAAAATATATCAGGCAAATCTGGTGGACCCAGGTCCAAAAAGATATTTTTCGTCTGCATCTCCGATGGCACAGCGAGCAATTTTGGGGTTATAACGGCCGTTACGATAACGGCAAATTTACCCTGGTCGTAAAGAAAAAGCCGAAAATTGGCGCCAAAAATCGTCCTCTGGATGGGCTTAGAATCATGCTGGATGCCGGTCATTCAAAAGATTCGGGCGCTGTCGGACAGACTGGGTTTGCCGAAAAAGACGCCAATCTTCTAATTGCCCGCCAGCTGAAATCTATTCTTGAAAGCTGCGGGGCCGAAGTCTTGATGACCCGTACCGGCAACGAGGATGTTCCTTTAGTCAACCGACCGGATACCATTCTAAAAGAAAATGTCGATTTATCCGTAAGCATCCATAACAATGCTCTACCTGATGGAATCAACCCCTTTAAAAATAACGGCACATCTGCTTATTACTATTTTCCTCAAAGCCGTCCGCTGGCCGAGAAGATTCATCAGAGGATGCTTTCTGCCACGAAATTACCTGACCACGGCCTCTATTATGGCAATCTGGCCCTCACCCGAATCGATAACTGCCCGGCGGTTTTGATTGAATGCGCTTTCATGATGATACCCGAGCAGGAAGACAAACTCAAATCGTCCGATTTCCGCCGCACGATTGCTATAGCTATCGCTGATGGCATAGGCGATTTCGTAAAGTAATGTATAGCCTATTCGCTCCCATAATTCGCAAATAAAAAAGCGGGCCGGATTTTGACCCGCTTCTTTTGTAATCGATAAACAGCTTGGGCTATTTCAACATCACCATTCGCCTGGTAACGTTTTTCCCTTCAGCCTCGAGACGATAGAAATAAACGCCGCTGGCCGTTGGATTGCCGTTTCTGTCTTTCCCATCCCAGGTAATCTGGTAATGCCCGGCCTCCTGCGCGCCATTATAAAGCGTATTGACTAAACGTCCTGTTAAATCATAAACCGATAACTTTACATCGCTGTTTTTTCCGATAGAATAATCAATTATGGTTTTCGCGTTGAATGGATTAGGATAATTCTGGTTTAAACTGAATACCGATGGCAACGCCGGATAATCTTCGATACCCACAGTTAAGTTGGTGATTCCAATTTTTGATGCTTGAAGCACTTCTTTATTTGTTTGTGATTGAACCCAAACGATGAATTCGCTGTTATCAGTTACGATT
>JAAYTW010000115.1 GCA_012517955.1 Candidatus Zixiibacteriota bacterium
GCAGTATCTGGCCAGCTCCCGGTTCGGGTCCTCGCCCAGAAATAACAGCGAAAAAGAGTCGCCCTTATAAAAATAAACGAAAAGCGAATCGATATTTTCAGGGTAGCCCGCCAACTCCGCCAATTTAACGGCCCGATTTTGACCGATTGAATCGGCTCCGCTCAAGCCACCCTTAATCCGATTTACCGGTAAATATCTATCCTCAATTCCGGAGACATATTCGGAATTAATCGATTGGAGATTCTTGATATTCAAGCCCTGACTCATTATTGGAACAAATCTATCTTTGTCCAGCTCAAATATGGCGAATCTGCCGAGGTTAAATTCATTTTTAATTTCAGCGGTGATTTCCAAAATCGGTCCTCGCCGGGAATTCCGGCTTAACGAACCAATCAGGCGTCTGCCGAGTTCGTTGATTTTTTTGCTCGCCGCGATTTCGGGGCGAACCCGATAAGATTCCAATACGGTCTGCCTGTTTTTCAACCGATTACTGCGAGTAAATTTTAACATGGCAAATACAAAGGCTATCGACATCAACGACAAAACAGTCAATAAGCCCGCCAACATCATATCGGGAGATAATTCGTTACGTCCTCATCAGCTCGATAGATTTCTGGTTCTGGCGAAATAAAAACGTTTCTTTTTTGAACCCAATCCGAGCTTTTTTAACATCCACCAAATTTTGATTATGCCGGTTCCCGGAAAATCCTTCGCAATTTCGCGCTTGATTTCACCGATACTTAAAAATGGGTCTTTCCCAATAAGCTCCAGTATCGCTTCGTCAACTTTGCGTGCCGCTTTGGGGATTTCCGATTTAGCTATTATAGTCTTTCCCGTCGAAACGGGCCTGGCGGCGGCCGATAAAGACGCGGGTTTCTGCTCTAAACCCGTTTTTGGTTGAACCGCGTCCCCCATTGTGATTGTCGGTTTGCTATCGCTGATACGCGGCTTTTCAGAGGCTCCCGCCTTCACCGTAGCGGCCACGGTCGGTTTTTCGGCGGCGCCCGTTCCGAAATCCGCCTTTGCCTTCTCAATATTATCGAACGCCCGCAAAATGCTGTCGAACTCAAGCAGCTCGAATATTTCATAGACATTGGGAATCATTCGGGCAAGCTTAATGTCGCCATTGTTTAAACGGATTTCGCGGATATTCGAAATAAAAATACCCCAGCCGGCCGATGAGATATAATCTACTCCACCCAAATCGACAACGATTTTATATCGTTTTTGCGCCAGAAGAGAATTTGTAACCTTTTCCAGCTCATGCGCCGTCATCGTGTCGATAACCCCGTCAACCCTAACAATGGTTATCTCGCCGTCAACCTGAGGAAGTTCCGTCGTATCCACCGAAATTTTAATATCACTCATATTTTCACCCGCTTAGTTTTTGCAACGCCTCTTTGGCAAAACGATAATAATCGTATGCACCGTACGAATAGGGCGCATATTCAAAAATTGTTTTATGATATAATTGCGATTCTTTAATCTGGGTATTTATCCTTATCATGGATTCGAATACCTTATCGCCATATTTCTCTTTTACTTCTCCTAAAATGGTTTTCGAGATTTTCGTCCTACTATCGAAAAATGTCGGCAAAATCCCCAATATCTGGATATTCCTTTTGCTGTCATTGACGATTTCGTCAACAATCTTCAAGGTTAGCGCTACTCCCTCCATAGCGAAATAATCCATCGAAACCGGGATTAAAACCGAATCAACATAATTTAATACATTGGAATTTACAATATTAATCGAGGGCGAGCAATCTAAAATTGCGATATCCACCCCCGTGAAACGGTCCAAAGCCCGGGCCAACGGGTAATCCAAGTCAGCTTGTTGCACCAAATACCTTTCAACCAGATAAATATCAGATTTTCCCGAACCGACCAAGAATAAATTCTGCCTCACGTTATAAATATCCACCCTGTCGGTCAATAATAAATCCGATAACCCCTGTACCCCATTAAGGCCGAATGCCAGCGATAACGACCCTTGGGCGTCGCAGTCGACCATCAGGGTCCGTTTGCCCATCATGGCGGCGGCATGTCCGAAATTAATCGATGTCGTCGTCTTGCCCGTGCCACCTTTTGATGTTATTACCGCTATTTTCCGCATTATTTCTTGAATTTATCGGTTAGCTTCTTCTCATATTCGTCAAAATTGTCAAGCGGGCTCGCTTTTGTTTCTTTCTTGACCGCCTTTTGCTCAACATCGATTTTTTCGCTGCTGGCCGGCGCCACCACCACCGGTTTCGCCACCGTCTCTGCCGATGGAACGATTACTGGCCTTGGCGCGGCGGCGACCGCCGAGGTATCCGCCGGCACTGTCGATTCCGCCGGAACGACAACTTCCGGCTCCGTTTCGGGTGGTTTCGCCTTGATTGGTTCAACATCTTTTTCCACCCTGCTGATAAGCGACTGGAACAACTTCGCTATTTCGGCGCCCCCCTCCAGCTTCTCAAGCTCGCGAGCGATTTCGTCATAAAGACCTTCTTTGCCCATAGCCGGCCTTAACTGCTTTAGTTGCGAAACGATTCGACCCGTTTCCTGAACCACCTTTTCCGCTTGGCGGGATTCCATAGTTTTTTTCAAGTTTTCAACGTACTGCTCGCGGTCCAAGGTTTTCCGTTCTTCTCGAAGCAATTCTTTTTCGAGCATCTCTTTTTGTTCCGGCTTGAGCTCTCCGACCCTTTCCACATAGGCCAATCTTTTCGCCTTGGAATTCAACCGCATACTTACCAATTCATTATACACGCTACGGACAGAATATTCCTCGCCCGACTCGGCCAACATTTTCTGCAGCTTGGCCGCCCCTAATTCCGGATTTTCCCGAACCGCGTCAAGGATCTTTTTCCGGGCGGTGTACGAAAGCTGCTTGATATCCTCTTGCGCCCTCAGCTTCTTGTTTAATAACCCGGCATCCCCCTGTTCCTTCCAGCGTCGACGATACTTATAAAAAGTCCCAACCGACACCCCCATCTGCCGGCAGGCCTCTTCTATCGGCATGTTCTCTTCCTCAACCATCTGGATTAGTCTTTTGCGCTTTTCGAATATCAATTCGTCGACCATTATCTTTTCTTTGATAACGACCAGCGTAATATCGTCGTTCTGCGGCGCGTTGCCGGTAAACGATGCCAGATCCTGGTCAAGGGCGGCGGCGAATTCATCGGGACTAAGATGAGAATGCGACTTGATAAATTCTATCAAACGGTCATTGCCGTACAGCTCAGAACGATTGTTCATCGCTTCAGTAATACCATCGGTGTAAATCACCAGAAGGTCGTCTTTTTTCAACTTCAGCTTATCAACCTCAAGGGAATCTCTAAACGAAATATCATCCGGCAACGTCAGACCGAGAGGAATTCCTTTTGGATTTAAAAAATAGCATTTTTGAGTATCCTGACGGTAGAGAATCATCGGATTGTGGCCGGCGGAGGCAAATGATATCTGCCTCTGCTTCGAATCCAATACTATGAAAAATATCGTTATGAACATCCCTTTCTTTACGTCTTCCGCCACAAAATCATTCACCCTGGCCAGGATATCGCTTGGCGATTGATTACCTCGCGATTCTAATCGTATCGCCGTGCGAATCATGGTCATCACCAGCGATCCAGGAACCCCTTTTCCGGAAACATCCGCCACGATAATCCCCAGAGTGTTTTCGTCAATCCAAACGAAATCGAAATAATCGCCGCCGACATCCTTTGCCGCTCGATACACCGCCGCCAACTCATATCCTTCGATTTCCGGGAATCGAGCCGGCAACAACGCGTGTTGAATTTCCTGGGCTACCTGCATTTCCTTCTGCAGACGCTCTTGCTCCACTATATTGGCCTGCGCCGATTTGAATTTTAGAGTTATTTCGTTGAAAGCGCGGGCGATTTCCGAAAATTCGTCCGAACCATCTACCGGCAGGGTCTCTTCAAGATTTCCCTGACCAATCTTTAAAACCCCTTCGGTAAGTTTCTGAATCGGTTTCACAAAATAATACGAAAGCAGGTAAACCGCTCCCAAACCAACCAACAAACCCAGTATCGCGAACAAAACCATATGCCGCCGCGCGCGATTCAACTGCTGCGATAAACTCCCTTCGCTAAAACCAAGATTCACTCGCCCCAAGATGCGGTTATTCCCCGGTATTTCCGTAATAAGATTATAATATCTGCTGCCATTCAGAGTGACTAATTGAAATCGGCCGGTGACGGCGGGGTCAACACCATCGGGATAAGCAAAAACGGTAAGAATTTTATTCGGCCTTAAGGCATCGGCCCAGATAATCCCGGCCGTGTCGATTACCGTCATATATTTTATGTTGTCGTTGCCCTTTATCGCCGAATTCACCAGGCTGGCCAACTCCAGCTCGTTGCCTACGCTTATTTTGTCGGCGATATTTATGGCGGCGGTCTGCGCGAAATTCAGGGCCTCCGAAAAAAATCTCTCTCTGATAGAATTCTGATTCCGCCTATCGTAGTAAACGAAAATCGTACTGACAATTAAAAAAACGACTATCGACGCCCATAAAGTAAATTTCAGCCTTATCGAAATCCCCGGCGGCTTAAGCATCATCTGGGTTTTTGCCGAGGATATATTTTTTACCATCCGAAGTTCATTCTCGCCGTCTCTCGAAAAATATTCAACGCTATCCATCATGCGACGAATCAGATATAAGCCGAGTCCGCCTTTGCGGCCGGTTTTCACGTAGCGGTCCAAATCGGGCGTATTGGCGCGATTGAAATCGAAACGCCGTCCCTTATCATAAATCGAAAACGAAATCTGATTCGGCGTTTTTTTGATTTTTATCCGAATCGTCCCGGGACCATATAAATAGGCATGACGAATTACGTTAGTGCACCCCTCTTCAATGGCCAGAAGAACGCTGTTGCGCTCCTTATCCGATAAATTAACATCCGCTATCGCCTCGCTGATTGAGCGCCGGATATCCTCCAGCATCTTCTCATCAGCCGCGAAACTCATGAATATTTCTGTCGGTTTCCTCAAAGCCATTTTATATTCCTAAATTATCATAAAATTATACGTTATAAAACATATATTGTAAAGCTTAAATAAGCCGTTTAAACGTTCAGAGGTTCCCGATTCACTGAGGTCCCGGCCGTCCTGATATATATCGCCCCAAAGCGCTATACTCCGCCCCGTCTCAAATCGGGAAAAAGCTATCGCTTGCCGGCCCTATCCGATGCCTGTTCGATATTGCGTTTCAAATTAGGATTATTCGGATAGTATTGTTGAAGCGAACGCCAGAGTTCAATCGCCTTCTCATAATCGCCCGACTGGTATTTATCCATCCCCTGAAGATATATCTGCCAGTGCTCGGCATTATGCTTGATATCCTCCAAAGTGGTCTCTTTGGCGGTATATTGGGCCAGGCGATGTTTTAAACCTTTGGCTCCCTCCGACTGCGGATTGAGCGCCAACGCCGAATCGGTTTGGGCCAGAGCCGCCTGATAGTTTTCCTGGTCGTAATATCTTAATGCCTTATCGAGGTGCTTATTTGACTCGATGATTTTATAAATCTGGTTTCGCCCCTGTTGAGCCTGTTGGTCATCCGGGGCGATTAAAAGAATGTCGTCAAGCGCCTCAAGAGCCCTGCGATAGTTGCCGGCCTGAATAGCCTCCCGCGCCGTCGCTCTGTCTCGAACTAACTGAGCCTGTTTAATTGAATCAATGGCGGCGCTGTTCTTTAGGGCGTTCTGGTTTTGCGGGTCAAGAATAAGAACGAAACCATACTGCTGCGCGGCCTTATCGAATTGTCTCTTTTCCAGATAATTATCGCCTAAACTTAACTGACGTTCTATCAAATCGGCGATATATGAATTGCTGGCCTGCCTGCTGATATCAAGTTTTATCCGGCCGAACAGCGAGTCTATCTTCTGCGCCGCTTCCGCGTTCTGGTCATCCAATCCCAGCACGCTGTAATAGGCCGCCAGAGCCTTGTATGGATCCGATTGTTTTTCCAGTTCTCTGGCCTCGGCCAGCTGATTCTCAAGCCTCTGACGCGATTCCGCTTTAGCCTTATCGTCGTATTCTTTAATCTTGTCCGCGACAATGCGATTTTCGTGCGCCGCGCGTCTCTGCGATACCGAACCGCCAAACGAATAACTTAACGAAAATCTGTGCGATGTTCCCAAATCATCAAGACCAAGGTAAGCATAATCGAACTTGATGCCCGAATAAGCAAGTCCACCGCCGAACGTTGCCCTTTCCCCCATGTACCCCACACGGGCGAATAAAATATCGCTGATTCCAACTTCGCCGCCCGTATAAATATCGCTGCCGCCTTTCTCGGAGTTTTCTATATCAAAATTAAGCGACATCGAAACATTGGTGAACTTTTTATCGTAAGCTATTCCGCCCCGGAACGCTGATGGGTATCTCTGCTGGATTTCATTGAGTTTGACTTTTGGTCCCATCAAATCGGTCGCCTTTATCCCAACCGTCAACCCATCGAAAAATCCGGCCGCGTAAGCCGCTCCCAAATCAAATCCAAATCCCGAACCGCGATAATCGTCGATATCGATAAGCACTCCCTTTATGGATACGCCAAACGCCAGCCTTTTTAATGGCGAAAATCCATATCCAGCTATAACGATATTTTGCCGGCTGGAAAATTCGCCCGTGGGAAGATAGTTCTCATATCTGTCGAATTTGCCGCTGGATAAATCGCCGATACCCAAGCCGAAACCGCCGCTGGACAGCGTGGGAAACGACAGGGCCGCGAATTCGTAGCGAGTATCCATAAACAGGTTGGTATGGAAAAGCTGAATCTCCGGTCTATCGCCAAACGCCAGAAGCGCCGGATTCCAATAAATCGCCCCCGCATTGCTCAATCCAGCCGCCGCCGCCCCGCCCTTTCCAAGTTCGCGCGCACCCATTCCAATCGAGAACGGCGAACGATAATCCCTTTCGCCGGCAAAAGCCATAGACGCCGGCACGATAACGACAAGTAACGATAACGCGATTAATCGCTTCACCATATCAACGCCAACTTAATTTTCGTTTTCTGACCCGAATCCAGGTTACTTATAAATAGATAATATACGCCGCTCAATGCCCTCTCCCCCGAATCGGTGCGCCCATCCCAGGTCATAGCCTCCGCGCCGTAATGCCCTCCCGCTTCGGCCGCTATCTGCTTATGCCAGATTCTTACCCCTTCAATGTTATATATCGAAAATTCCAAATTGGCCGCGCCGGCAAGATTATAACCAATCTCCAAATCGCCGTTGGCGGCAATAAATGGATTCTGATTTAGTCCAACGGAAGTCAAAAAATCAGAATTTACGACCGATAGAGTTTTCGAGGCCACCGTAAAATCCCCGCCATCGGGGAAAACCACTTGCACAAATTGCTCAAGAACTCCGCCTATCATTACTCTGGCCGTCAAATCTTTTGAATTAAAACCTATTCTGAATTGATTTACAACGGGTTGAGCGACCAACACGACACTTAGTCTCGCTTCTATAGTGGAATCCGGCTCGATAATAATATCAGCAGGGCCGCTTTGGTTAAGCGCGAACACGATATTTGAATCGCTCAAAACGCCATTATATGTACGGCCGTCTATTTCCAACACCGATGATGATATCAAACCTGCCGGATTGATGATTCCATTCCCCGAATAGATTCTGTAGGCAAATGATATCAACGCAACTTGATTGTTCGCCAAATCAATTGAGTTGTGCAGGTTGAATCGATAAATCTCCAATGACTGTCCTTTAACGGCCGCTCCCCCTAAGGATACACCATCTCTGAACACGAGATGAGGCAATTCGTTCTTGAGTATCACCGTAAAGCCGCTGGTATCGACAACAACCGCCGCCGGCGCATTGGCGTTCAAGTCTTGGGGCAAGGAGCTAATCACGACAGCGACCTGTGTGCCCTCCAGGATTTGCTCGTCTACAGTATGTACCGTCCACTCGATTGAATCACCGGCGTGAAAATCCCGCACTAAAGCTTCTTCAGCGGTAAATCTGCTGTCTCCAAATAATAAACTCAATTGACCGTTTCCGACTTGCGCTTGACCGAGATTGTCGGTAATCGCCCTAACAACGAAATAACCGCCGGGCTCGATTATCCTATCCATCGCCGATGGCGGCGACACTATTTCGGCCCCAAGCGTAATCGCCGCTTTCGTCTCCGTTCGCAAATGAATCCACTGCGAACCGGCAAATGCCGAGTCACCCGTATTCGTATCGAAAGTCCAGCAATCGAATTTGAGCGAATCGTTTCCAATGGTCTGCGGCGCCGCCATCCTCCAGGTTACGGCCGGTCCAATCAGCGATTGAACGACGGGATCAAGACAGGAATAACCATCAGGTACCGTTAATCTGCCATAACTCGTTCCGGCATTCCCCGCGCTCCGAATTGTATCCGTAACAACAAAAGCCTGCCCGGTGGATAATACTCCGTCCCTGGCCCCTTCCGGCGATAAAATAACCGCATGATGAGTTATCGTCGCCTGGCTTGTAACAACGACATTAGTGAACGCGACCGAATCGGCTCCCAGAGCTGTCGATGAATCATTCAAATCGATATATTGACCACTAAACCTGACATTGACCTGCCGCCCTGTTCGGACCGACGCCGGCGCCGTGACTATCCAGGTCAGAAGTTGTCCGACAGAAAAATCGCGCCCGCTTGAATCCGCGAAAATGAATTCCGCGTCGCCCGAAAAATCGAGCGCCACCTTGTTAGGACCGCTATAATCGCTGTTTCCCGAACGACCAACTCTGGCGAACACCCTGAACAACTGCCGTGTCGATAACGATTCATCCGAAACGTAAATCGTATCAATCGTCAGCGCGGTGGGCTCTTCGATAGCTATGGCCGCTGAATTATCGAGAGGCGGCGCAATCAACGCCGGTTGGCCCGAGATTCTGTTGGTTGCGGATACCAACACGCTATGGAAAATTTCCGATGGAACCGGGGCCGCGGCCGCCGTGATATTGTATTCGAACGGCGTTCCGGTTAAACCGGCTAATGTAGCCACGAGCGTCGTTTCCGAGAAAACCGAATTGCCGTCGCTTATCAATCTGACCTTGATAGAATCTACGGGCTCCACTCCAAGATTACTTATAAATCCATGAATTCTGAACGGTTGTGAAACGTTTAGCTTAGGCGCATTCGGCGACACGACATAAAGCGAATCCAACCGAATTCGTCCGGGAGTCAATACGGTTACCAAATCACCATCCAAAGACACCTGATAATTTTGTAAATTGTGATATCCCTGGATATTGATATTGGCCGCGAAAATACCGGGCGCGAACGACTCCGGCACCGTCGATACGTTGAATGTCAGCGTTGTATCGCCGGTCATGATTCTACCTATTCTTACCGAAGACGATGTATCAAGCGTGGCGACATACTGCCGCGTCCCATCGCTTATATATACTCTCGTCGCGTTCTGGTTTAATTGTAAAGCCGCTTGACCGATATTGCGCGCCCTGACGGTAAATCTCACCGGCGCGCCCGTCATTATTGTATCCGGACTCATCGTCCCCGATATCAATTGAATACTCGGTTTCGTCTGAATTCTAAGATTATCGCCGATTATTACCGAATCGACCGCCTGGCCGTTAAGTTCCGTTCCATAATAATGAAATATAGGCGAATAATTTCCGGGCGTGAAAGCGCCAGGCACGGTGATGCTGTCGAATGTAAGATTTACTTGACTACCGGAGTCGATATAATACGATTCCGCTAACGCCGTCCGAATTGTCCGACTGCCGTCGCTGAAAATAACATAAGAACTATCGGCGATATTGATTCGGGCCCCGCCGCTGTTGGCTATCACAAACCTGATTTGATATGCCCCCTCGGTTGACAACGTATCGGGGTCTATCGTTCCGCTTACGTAGTTAAGATGCGACGCCGTCAACACAACCAGAGTATCCGTAAACGTCGTCAAGCTGTCGCCGGTGAGAATCCCCGAATAACTGCCTGTCAATTTGAACGACAGCGGATGGTTCCCCTGGGCAATATCCGACGGCACTTCAAAGGCGAACGAAAAAGCCGTATCGACGCCACCCGGCACCTCAGCCGGAAGGGGCGGCGTAAATGCCGGCGTAAACTGTCTGCCATCACTTTCGAAAATCACTATCGATGTTATAGTAACCGGCGTCCCGCCGACATTAACAAAACGCGTTTGACCATAGGCAGTATCCAAACGAGCCACTTGGGGATTGGCAAGCGTTATCGCCGATGCCCTAAGCGAAATTACATCAACAGAATTGGACAATCCTACTATGCCGCTTTGCGATGTCGCGTTAAATCTAATCGGGCCGCCCTGCCCCCGATAAATAATATTTAAAGACGCCAGATCGGCCGTCCCGTTGGTGAAATCATCGCTTCCCCTAAGCACGTTATTGCTCATCGGCCCAGCAGGAATACTACCGATTACAATCGTATCAGCCGACGAGTTAAAATCCGTTTTCAGGTTTCCGAATATATCGTATGCGGTTAATACGGATGGCCCAACCAGAGCGCTGCCAGCCACCTGTGGCGATGCGACTGACATGGTCAACCCACCGAGTATGCCCGGTCCCACTTCGATTATGTCCGTTCCTCTCACTATCGAGCCGCCCGACACCCCTTTCAACCGCGCTGAACCTGTTGCCGTAAGAATCTGTCCCGCGAAACCGCCGCCGCCGTTCACGTATATATTGGCAAATATCGGGGCGGTGCCGTTGGGCGAGACCCCCGCGCCGCCGCTGTCACTGATTACCACTACCCCCGATGCTGGATTGTTATAAGCATCAATCGCGTTGCTCACAGTTACTTGAACCGCTATTCCCGCCGTCGCCGACACAGGAGCGCTTAAATCAAACGAATTTATGGAGGCCGCCCCCACGGTTATAATAGCCGATGAATCAGCCAGACTTCCCCGGCTGACAATCAATCTCCTGCCGCCCGCCGATTTTAAAATAAACTCGTCCCCGCTGAATGAATGAATTCCCGAATCGGCCGACGTAAATCTATAGGGGTTCGGAACGGTCGCTTGCGGGTCGGTGGTGGAAAAATAAATCGAATCCGTATAATTAATTTTTACGTTACCATAAATATCGTTTACTACCACTCTTGGGTTATATGATTGCGTACTGAAAGCTTGACCGGCGATTATCTCCGATGGATAATTCGATAATCGAAATCTGCCTACTACCCCCGGTAAAACCCTTATCGTATCCGTGGTCACCGTCGCGCTTCCACCCACACCCCGTAATACCGTTCGGGTGGCGTTTGTCAACGTCTGCGATGCCGAGCCGCTGCCGGAACTTACTATGATGTTGTTGAGTACCGGCGCCACTCCGTTCGGCGAAACGCCGCCGCCGAAAGCTGAACTAACCGTAACCGAACCGTTCGCCGGATTCGACCAGCTATCCACAGCGTTTGTGACATCAAGACTGAATGGAACGCCTGCCGTTTGATTGACATTGGCCGATAACGTGAATGAATTTATCAGTCCCGGTTGTACTGTAATCGAAGGCGACGTCGTGGATCTGACACCATCCGTCACGGTTATTGTCTGCGTGCCGGACCTTCTAAGAATAAAACCGGAACCCGAAAAGCTGTGTCGGCCCGAATCCGAGAGTTGAAATTAATAGGGGCTCACCGATGTATACGGCAGAGTGGCAATAGAATCGGTGGAAGTGAAATATATTAAACCAGTAAAATTAGTCTTGAGATTGTCGTTCACATCATAAGCGGTAACCACCACCGGACTGGGGAACGTCGTGCCGGCGGTCCTGCTGGATGGGGTTCCGGATATTGCGAATCGCCTTATCGCGCCTGGAACAATCGTAATCAGCCCGGATGAATCTATCAGACCCGTTACCGATGCCGTTACGTAACAGCTTCCCACTTTACGCGACCGAAACACCCCATTGGTAATGGTTCCGCATGAATCTACCGTAATGCCCCATGTATAAGATAGATTTGATATGCTATTGTTATATTGGTCGTACCCGGACGCGCTGAAAGTCAGCGTGGAATCGGAAACAACAGATACGTTGCTTCCCGGGATGACTGTAATTCTGAACGGGGGGCCGGGATTAAGGGTGAACGGAGAAGACGACACGGGCCCGTTTACAATATTCTCCAGTGAATCCAAGGTCATCACCGTAACATGATACTCATCCGCGACCGTGTCATTGTGTATCAATCCGAAATCAAGCGCGATTCGTCCGCTTTCGGCCGGGATCCCATCATCTAACCTGATAATAGCGGTCTGCGCGATAACATCGATTGAGGCAATCCGCGGCGGTAGAGTATCGTTGTCGGGATCAGTATCGGAATAAGCCGCCCAAGCCATACCCCCGACATCGAAACCTGTCCCAAAATTAATCCAAATTTGCCCCTTGATACCAATCGGCGCGTTCGTCAAATCAAAAGATACTCTATGAGTATCTTGAGCGCCCACTATAGCCTGCCTGAGAGAATCCGTAACGTTGATTATTAACCCATCGATAAGGATTAATGGCGGATCGTAAATTTCGCCCTTGTCTCCCGATTTTATCCTGATTTCAGGCCGATTCCCCTCCAATCCAACCGGACCCTCTAAATATAAGGAAACAGCCGATATTTCAGCGGCTGGTTGCTTGAGACTTGTCGTGTAAATCCGGTTTTCCCTGGAAAACGGGACGGCTTTCCCATCGATGGAAATCGATTGCAACTCAAGCGACTGGCCGCCCAGCTCAACTTCAAGCCTGGAATCGGACAATCGAACCGCGCCGAGATCAGCCCGATAATTAGCGGCTATCCCAGAATTTGCTAATGCCAAAATGGTTAAGATAATTATCGATAACGCTTTTTTTCTATAAAGCCGCGGCATATCAATAAAAGTATAATCTTTGCCAATCATTTGTCAATATCATTCGAGTTAACGATTGAAATCAATTTGTCCTATATCTATTTCCCAGCGTGGACGAGCCTCTATGGTATCAGAATATACCACTATCGGCTCAGAAAATGTTAGGGGCTTTACTCCACCGTTATCAAATCGGTTATTCAGGTTTTTATCCCAGTAAGCGCTTATATGGTATGTGGATGGATACAGTTTGTCAAACCTGAAAAAACCATCCGGACCAATGCCGACGCTGACGGTATCCCCTTTTTTTGGATACGCCATAACAACGATATTGTCCGCCGGCCGATTGATTATTCGGCCGCTGATTTGCCCAAGAGTATCCGATGAAGCTGTCATATATCTATAAGTCACCACGCTGTCCCTCATCGGATTGCCTTGCATATCGACAATTTTGCCGCAATCAATCGACATAATATATACTTCGGCATCTTTCATTGCAGGTTTAACGATAAGTTGATTTGGATATTTCCAGTTTTGCGCGGCCTTAATAGCGCTCCCCAAACTATCCTTAATCGATATCGCATTAACTACCGATTCTTGATTAATCGATTCGGTAAAATACATTGTTATATCAAATCCAGCCACACGCGGCTTTTCCGATTGCTCGGGATAGACCTCGGCGATAACCGGCGGAATCGTATCGCTTCCCCCTGCGGTAAAAATCTGGCTTATCGAATCCGATGATTGGCCGAAAACGGATTCTATACCTCGTCCGATTAACTTGTATTTTTTCCCGGCAATCATCCCATCACAATCGATACGGACCGTTTTTAAATTCCTATCAAGCGGATAGACTCTTACGATAGCTCCCCGCCCCAACGACTCCTCCATCGGGACCACCATAAAAGCATCAGCTCTTAAAATCGATGATTCAGTTATCTTGTGGGAAAATTCGATATTGACGGCATTGACACACGGAGAAACCACTTTTACGAAAATCGGCCTTGCTGTATCCTGTTCCGTCGCCGCCAATATTAATCCATCGACCACCGCCGAATCGTCCGCCAATACTATCAATTCGGGCGGCAATGCTATTTTTTCAGATGGAGGAGTCCAAAACTGGTTCTTGTTTTTATCATCAACGCCGATTACTAAATATCTCCCTTTACCCAAAAATTCGAACGAAAAACCACCCAAGCTATCGGTCTGCGTTATATAATCCGGAATAAGATACATA
>JAAYTW010000116.1 GCA_012517955.1 Candidatus Zixiibacteriota bacterium
ACGCAATCTGGAGACTCTTCGTCGGCAGGGCATCCATGTAGTCGGTCCGACCACAGGCCATCTGGCCAGCCTTATTGTCGCCGAAGGGCGGATGGCGGAACCGACCGAGATATTCGCCAAAATCAAGGATATCCTGACCGCCAAATCAGATTTTAAGGGCAAACATATCTTGGTAACCGCCGGGCCTACCATCGAACCACTCGACCCCGTTCGCTATATCTCCAATCGCTCATCCGGCAAGATGGGATACGCTATCGCCGCCGCAGCCGAAAAACGGGGCGCCGAAGTCACCCTTATAAGCGGACCGGTTGCTCTTGATTGTCCATCCGGTGTAAGACTCATTGAGGTCGAAACCGCGATTCAACTTCAGGATGCAATCAAAAAGCAGTTCGCCAAATCCGATTCGCTTATTATGGCAGCCGCTGTGGCCGATTATCGCCCCAAAGCGACCGCTAAAGAAAAAATCAAAAAGGAAAAATCTAACTTAGCGCTGGAATTGGTGGAAAACCCCGATATCATTAAAAATATCGCCGCTAAAAAAGGGAAAAGGGTTGTGGTTGGTTTTGCCATGGAAACCAAAGACCTGATAGTAAATGCTAAAAAGAAACTGACTGAAAAACATTTGGATTTAATCGTGGCTAATAATCCGACCCAACAAGGAATCGAATTCGGTTCGGACTACAACCAGGTCGCCATAATTTCAAAGTCAGGGAAAACCAAAGCGTTGCCAAGGATGACCAAGGCCGAATTAGCCGATATTATTCTCGATGAGATTAAAAACCTTTTTTTGAAAAGACGCTGATATGACCGATAATCCGCGCCAGCAAGCAATCGATTATTTCCGCCAGTTAGCCCAGATGGGAGAGACTGTAGTCTATCGTCCGTTTGAATCGATTTCAGTTCTCCCTGAGACAACTCCAGCAATTAATCAACAGGAATCACAGGAAGCAATTGATGTGCCCTCTATAGATAATTTCGATAAGGCCACCGACCTAAATCAGCTTTTTAAGACAATTAAAAACTGCCACAAGTGCGCGCTGGGCGATACCCGCACCAATTTCGTTTTTGGTGTGGGCAATCCCAATGCTCAAATCATGTTTATCGGCGAAGCGCCCGGCCATGATGAAGACATGAAAGGGGAGCCGTTCGTCGGACGCGCCGGACAACTGCTTAACAAAGTACTGGCGGCTCTGGAATTGAAGCGCGAGGATGTTTATATCGCTAACATTCTCAAATGCCGTCCGCCAAATAACCGCGACCCAGAACCCGAAGAGGCCGCCACCTGCGAACCGTATCTTATTCACCAGATAAAGCTGATTCAGCCGAAAATCATCTGTTGCCTGGGGCGAATCGCCGCCCAACGTTTATTGCAAACCAACATGACTTTGGGCCAGATGCGCGATCGCTGGTTTGATTACCACGGCACGTTATTGATGGTCACTTATCATCCCGCGGCGGTGTTGCGTTCGCCATCTTACAAGCGCCCGCTCTGGGAAGATATGCAGAAGATGATGGCGAAATTGAAAGAGTTATCCTGATTTTAATAGGGCCTTCGGCGAAACGTGAGAAATCCGACATCTTCCTACAGGTTGGCCAAAACAAAGCGAGATTAGCGTTTTACTAAAAGGCCACCGATATTTTCCTTATTCTTTTTTTGCTGCATCATTATGTGGGAAATGAGGGGATTCGAAATCGACCGGCGGTATTCTTAATATAAACCCCGGAAGCATCGTGTTTACAAGCGCGTATATCCAAATCGAACCGTAAATGTATAAGGGGCGGCGAATTTAATCTTTAAAATCTCGGCTATCACCAGCGAAAATACCAATGTCGGCGATATAGCTATGCCGATTTTCGATGCGGTTTTGAATGTTTCTTTTCGCGCGATTTTTAAATGAAGAGCCGTTAAAAGAATTCTTATTGGGATTATTGCCAGTATGATAATCAACGACATTGATATTGTTTTTAAATCAATCTCGAGGATATTTACATGTAACCCGGCCCTGAAAAAGTAAAATGGAATAAAAAACGAAGCGAATACTTCGATAGCGTTTACCATTTTTTCCGATGTCAGCGATGATAAATTCTGGCGGAATCTTTGCGCCGTAATCCCGACTATAAAAGCCCCCACC
>JAAYTW010000117.1 GCA_012517955.1 Candidatus Zixiibacteriota bacterium
GCTTACCTGAATTATGACGCCAATCACCAGAGCCAGGATAAATATAAGCTTGCCTAAATCCTGACCTTTGAGCGAACCAAGTTGCTTTGGCTCATGTGAAAGATAAGCGCTGGCGGCAAATAATTCCTCTCCTATCAAGGTGTAATCGCAGGAGGCCACGAAGAACGGCAGCTGCGAGGGCATCGCTGTGCCGGCGATTTGAATCGCTCCGATTGAATTACCGGTTTCAGCCAAGATCAGCGATTCGGCATAGAACGCACCCTGATAAAATATGGTGGCAGGTTTTTGGCGAACCACCAGGCCGTCAATACCGGCGGCATAGCCGAATTGGTCATCGGTAAGATAATACACCATATCATCGGAGTAGGCGTCGGGACGGCCTGCGTTTAGATAGGCCTCCTTGACAACCTCGCGGGCGGTGACCATAACAAGCGAACGCGACACGGGAACATCGATTTTGGCTTCGTATTCGGCGGTCAGTTTGGCGACCCGGCCGAGAATGGTCAAACCGGCGATTGTCTGGACATTATCCATATCTTGCGTGCCGGGGATAAAAAATATCTTCTTACCCATTTCGGTGGCCCGGCCGACCGCTTCATCGACGGCCTCCAGACCAGCGATTTTTCGGATATACAGCTCTTTACCCGCTTTCGCGCTGGATATATAGTAGAGTATCGCGGCCGTCAAAAATATAACGGCAATAAATAAGTTCAATAGGCTCATGTTGAACCATTGGACTTTGGAACTAGCTGGCTGAGATGATACCGCCCGGGCGGTCAGGCCATAAGCCTTTGAGTCAATCGCGTAGTAGTATGGGATACCGTTTTTTGTGTCGTTGTCGAGATAAGTTTTAATTAACGAGTCGGAGCCGCTCGCTCCGCCGGGGATATCGCCGATTTTCTCGAATGGGCCATCCGGAGATGTGCCGCGAAGGATATCGTAGCCGTCGAATTTGCCGACAGCGGCGATATCATCCGGGCAGCGTTGCCACTGAATAGTGATAGAACCGCCGGCATCATTGGGGGTATCAAACGCGGTTACATTCGAAGCCGCGGTTACGGACGGCGGGGGAGCCGTGGTATCCACCATCGCCGAAGGCGGCGGGGCTTGCGCTGCCGCAATCGTCATCAAAAGAAGCGAAAGCAGTATCGCCTGCCAAAGGTATTTAAGCATCTGCACCTCACTTATGGCATCAGCCATGGTTACCAAGTTTATATAGACATTTTGTTTGTTGTTATTCGAGTTCACGATTCCCTCTTCGCGGGGCCCCAATTGCGGTTTCGGGAATCATAGTTCCCGAAACATAAAATCAAAACACACAGGGGGTATCATAGTCAACGGGATAGTATCAGTCAAGGGAAATGGGGGGTTAGGGTTGTCGGGTTTCTTGTCCGCCTGCGGCGGACTCGGAACCGCGACCTACTTTGATAGCCCCTGATGGGTCAGTTCAACTTCCAGTTGAAGCATTTCATGCTGTCGGGTTTCCGCACGCGACAGCGGCGGTCAGGTACGGGAGGCCTGACCGCACAATAATTGTCGGGTTTCTCTCCGGCGGTTGCCGGTTCGAAACACCGACCTACTCTGAAGATCCCTGACAAGTCAGCTCAACCTCCGACTGGAGCATGGCGCGGCCGTTGCTATTTTATCAACATCATCTTGCGTGTAACCAAGTATTCGCCGGTCTGTATCTGGCAGAAGTATACGCCAGATGGACTATTGTCGGCGTTCCAGATTACCGAATGGCGACCGGCAGGCTGAATACCATCGGCCAAGGTTGCGATTACCTGTCCGAGGATATTGTATATTTTGATTGTCACGGTGGCTTGGTCGGGCAAATCGTAGCGGATTACGGTAGATGAATTGAACGGATTGGGGTAGTTTTGGCGCACACAGAATGAATTTGGGACCGCTTCGGGATTCTCGCGGATATCGGAAGCGGCATTATCCACGAAATTGTAATTGCGGGTCATCAGTAAGTCATGTGATAGCATCGGCCATTGGTCGGCTGGCCCGGTGGAATCGGGAAAGAGGAATAATTCAAGACTAACGGTGTCCATCAGGCCAAACCAGAGCATTTCGGTAGCTATGGCCATGTACAGACGATGATTAATTTCATCGTAGCCAAACTGGGGCGGGAGACCAAGATAAGCGCCGTTGACCCTGATAGGATAGCCCGGCAATTGGTTTCCTTGATAATCAACGCCAAAAAGCCAACTGTGGCCGTAGTACCAGATCGAATCGGGTCCTAACGAATCAGGATAAAGTACATTATAATCGGTAAATATTTCGCAATGGTCATCTCCGTTTAGGTCAGCTATGATAAAGTCAGAATTTGAGCTTCTGCTTTCGCCGTCAGGGTCATAGAATATTCTTGGCCAACCCGGCTTGGGATTTTTATTAATATCCAAAAAATAGAATTGGGTTCCAGCTTGGAAGCCGATTTCGATATCGCCGTCACCATCGATATCGGCGGGAATTGGGTTTTGATAGACGTAAAGGCCCGGTAGAGACAGAGGCCAAGGGTCTTTTAGTTCGCCGGTATGCTCGTATATATATATCTCGCTGTTGAATATCGTGCCGGGATGCCACTGGCTGGAGGAGGCGATGATTTCCAGATACCCGTCATGGTCTATATCAGCCAACGCAGGTTGGGCTCCGCTATAGCAGTAATAATAAGATGTATCGGGAATGTTTATGGGAAATCCCGTGTGCATAGTGCCATCATGATTGAACGCATAAATATGATTAAGACCGGCTATTATAAGTTCACATGTGCCATCTAAATCCAAATCACCGACACAATATGAACGCGGAAGCGCCTCCTGAACATCAGAGGGGAGTTCAATCGGCCAGCCATTAATTATATTTCCATATCTATTGAAACTGAAAAGCAGACCGCTGCTTGGGACGGTTGCCATAATTTCATATTCGCCATCATCATTAAAATCCGCGACATTAATTCCGCCGATACGAGCAGTATAAATCCGGGGCCAACCGGGCATGAGCGCGCCATCGTGGTCAATTAAAAAAAGGGCGCGGTACTGATAGTCTATGTGTGAAATACCGTCAGAGTATATTGTACCGATTTTTAAAACTTCATTAAAACCATCATGATCGATATCCACAACAATCGGATTTGAGATATTAAAATAAGTTGTAACCTCATTGACAAACGGCCAGTTTGAAAAATTCGTACCATCACTTTGGAACTTATAAATCTTGCTAAGATTATCGGCAAAATACACTGCCATATCGCCGCAATTGATTGAATCGGCGGTTGTTGCCGGCGTACACAGAAAAGCGACAAATCCGGAATTCGTTTTAAACGGCCAGCCAGACAGTAATTCAGGAACCTGGCTTTTTGCCGTTATGGATAAACCTAAACACAAAAGAATGGCCGATAAAATCAACGATTTATAAAATCTTATTTCCATTTTAGTATCCTTTACAATCCGCCGCCGGGGTATGCTTCCGGCGGCAGAAAAACATCGATTACAATTTACAGGTTGGCCGTTATTGCCCTCCGCCTTCGGCACCATGGACAGTTAGATTAACTTCCTGGTCACCGCTTCCATGGGAAACAATCTCGACATCACTGCCATAGCAATCTTCATCCTGGCAGATTACCCACAGCTTATAATTTCCTGGGGGAAAAGTTTGGGGATATGTAGTGTATTCATGACGGCTATGGAGATGGTCGATATAATAGTATTTTATGGGGCCGCCTGAAGTCAATTGGATTGCGACCTGATCTCCCATCGTATTTTGGCAACCTTCGCCGGTGTAGGTAACTGTTCCATAAAAATAGCCATCGGCAAAAGCGAAAACCGAAAACGCTGCCGCTAAGAATATCGCGGCCAAATATTTCGAAAACATAAAAGCTCCCTCATTTTATTGGTGAATTAATTCTGAATACGCACCAAAGGGTTGTCTAATGGAGGAGCCCGCGATAAGCAATAATATGGGGGGGTATATCTATAATGGCCGGTCAAGGTAAGACGGATTTGTAAGTTTAAACCTAACATAAAACCCCAGCCCTTCGGATTATGCAGATTCCATAGGTGCAATCAGGCTTCAAAGATATAATACAATAACGGAGTTATTTGTCAAGGAAATAATAAATTCATAATCTCATTCGGATTGTCGGGTTTCTCGTCCGCCTTCGGCGGACTCGGAACCGCGACCTACTTTGATAGCCCCTAATGGGTCAGTTCAACTTCCAGTTGAAGCATTTCATGCTGTCGGGTTTCCGCACGCGACAGCGGCGGTCAGGTGCGGAGACCTGACCGCACAATAATTGTCAGGTTTCTCTCCGGCGGTTGCCGGTTCGAAACACC
>JAAYTW010000118.1 GCA_012517955.1 Candidatus Zixiibacteriota bacterium
AATCGGTCGCCGAACCCGGCGTTCATTCCAAGATAAGCGGCCGAGTCTATATCATCGGGAGACAACATCAAAAAAACGTGCAGTGACAGCAATCCTTTATCTTTTGCCAACATAAACAATCCGAATCGTCCCTTCCGCCAATCAGCATCACCGACAGCGGTAATTCCGGAAGAATTTAGTTTTTTGACGGCACGTTTCAAGGCGTCCAATTGGGTATCAGGGGTGGGCGAGGGTAATACCCGATCGACCAGTTGGCAGGCATTTTCGAACAACATTCCCGATGGCTCTCCATTACTCAACCGCTTAATCTGTCCTCCGGGAGGATCGGGCGTGTTGCGGTCGATACCGGCGATTTTCAAAGCTGCCGAATTCACCCAGAGCGAATGCCCATCCTTTGAGTAAAGATGCACCGGATTATCGGGGCAGATTTTGTCGAGTATCGCTTTGTCGGGAAAATTGCCGCCCCAGAGGTTCTTATTCCAGCCCCGTCCTAATAGCCATCGTCCAGCGGGCAATTTTCGAGCGGCAACCGTTATAATCGTAATTACTTTATTGAACGAACTGATATTTTGTAAATCAACTTCCTGAAGGCTGAAACCGAGCCCAAGCAAATGCAGATGCGAATCGATTATACCGGGAAGGATTGGGCGTTTCTTCAGGTCGATTACGCTAAATCCATGCCTTTTTAAACTAATCAGCTTCGATTTGCTCCCGATTTCCAAAATACGCCCATCGGCGACGGCGATAGAATTTGCCCGTGATTTTTCGGGGGTATATATGGTTGCATTTGTAAAAAGCGTTTTCATGGTTTTTCTCCCAAAACCCTAAAATCGCCTTCCCGTTTAGTGATTTCGAGGGCGTCGAGTCTTTCTAATATGGGAATAATATATTTTCTGGTCGTATTCAGATAGTCTTTTATTCGAGATGCCGTAACTTTTTTTTCGGCGCCGATTAATTTGACGATTTTTTCGCTAATCTCGGCAAAATCAGAAGCGGTAAACAAAAGCTCGCCTTTCAATTCGACCAATTCGCCCTTATCGCGAAGAAAATTAATTACAACTTCATAGGCTGGATCTTCGGCGATAAAATCCTTTTTTGATGGAGCCGCCAGCGGACTGGCCGAAAGAATCGCGAATAATTTTCCGCTGAGTTGCTTTTGGGACGGGGTTAAATGCGGTTCATGTTCAGCCAGTTTTATCAATCCGGAAATTTGAGCGAATTTGCCGGTGGATATTAAGTAGTTTACGATATCCGACGCTTTCCAAGCGGGGATACGCAATTTCCGAGAGAAATCCCCGATATTCATGCCCGGCGCCCAAGGGCGAAGCGCGTGATCTTCCGCCAGCGCTTGAATGGCCGGTTCAATATATTTATCATACTGGCTTTTATCGGCGATGGCCGCGCCCTTTTGGACGACACTGACAGAATCGGCGATATATTTATCAATCTGAGCGGAAGTAAAGCAACTGTTTAATTTAAGAAACGACGAATCTAATTTATCGTCTTTTATCAATTCAGTATTTACGACAGAAGCGATATCGAGATTTCGGCGGCTTTCCAGAAGTTGCAACTGGCGGGCTTTTTTAAGTTTAAGTTGACCGAAATTCCAATCTAAAATTATACCGCCGCCGATTGTCATTTGGGGGCTGATTCGACGGATAATAAACCTATCCGCTAATCGGCAGCAAATTTTATCGTTCAGATAAATCGAGGCCAAAGCTTGTCCGCCGGGGGCAACCGCGGCGCCTTCAAAAAGACGAATTCTTCCGAAAGTAATCGAGGTCCCCAGTAAAAAATATGCTTGTTCATTGTTTTTAACAGGCAATCCGATATTCGGCAATACTCTTAATTGTACGCCAATCGTATCCGTCGGTCGGAAAAAGCCGGGATAAACCAGCGCCGCGCCACGCGGGGCTTCTTGCGTGGATAAACCGGTAATGCCGACGGCAACACGGCTTCCGGGCACCGCAACCTGAATCGATTGTTTATGCGTCTGCAGACTCCTTATACGACTTCTGACACCGCTGGGACAGATTTCCACTTCCTGGCCGGTCCGCAACTCACCTTCGATAAGAGTCCCTGTCACGACTGTTCCAATCCCTTTGATAGTAAAACTGCGGTCGATATACAGTCGTGGCGAATCATAGGTAATGCGGGTTATATGTCGTTGCAAAATATCCTGAAGAGCAGCGATTATTTCCCGCTTGCCGATATTCGCGCGGGTTGAGAATGGTATTATCGGGGCCCGTTCCAAGAAGCTGCCGGCAAGCCTGGCGGCGATATCTTTTTTCTGCATCTCCAGATATTCCGAATCGACCAAGTCAACTTTGGTTAATGCGACCAGTCCGGTTTTAATTCCTAGAAGTTTCAGGATATCGAGGTGTTCGGAAGTTTGCGGCATCCAGCCATCATCGGCGGCAATAACAAATATCACCGCGTCGATTGCGCCCACGCCGGCCACCATATTTTTGATAAATCGTTCATGGCCGGGCACATCGACGATGCCGACCGAATCACCCGAGGGCAAAGTCAGCCAGGCAAATCCAAGGTCGATTGTCATTCCGCGAGCTTTTTCTTCGGGCAGGCGGTCGGGGTCGATTCCCGTATGGGTTCTCACTAATGCTGACTTGCCGTGGTCGATATGACCTGCGGTACCTACGACAAACATGCTTTAAGAGCCTTGAGAACGGCTATATCTTGTTCAGGAAGAATTGTCGTCATATTCAATATCACTTTGCCTTTTAAGGTCCGTACGATAATTGGGGGATCGTTTAGGCGAAGTTTTTTCTCCAAATCGGGGATATTGGCTTTCACGGTCAGCCCGTAACCATCGAAATCGATGGCCGGCGTCGAACCGCCGCCAGCGACGCTTTTCATCGGTCCGTGGCTAACCAGATGGTCGCCCAATTCGGCGCAGATAGCGATGGCGCGGGCCCTCAGGGTCTCGATATCAGCTTTGAAAATTTCATGCAAACGGATTTTTTCGGGGTTTTTCAGATGGGCTAATAGTGTTTGTTCTATAGCGCAGAGGTTCATTTTATCGGGGCGAATAGCGCGATAGAGCGGATATTTTTGCATCAACGAAATATATTTGGCCTTTCCAACGATAATTCCCGCCTGCGGACCGCCGAACAATTTGTCGCCGGAAAAACTCACTAAAGAAGCTCCCGATCTGACGGCCGATTCGATATCCGGTTCATTTTCGAAAGCAGAAATGCCGTAATCATCATACATGCCTGAACCTAAATCAAAAAGCATGGGAAGACGGTTTTTATGCGCCAGGGACGCCAATTCCGACGGGGTGGTTTCTTCGGTAAATCCTTCCATGCGAAAATTAGAAAGATGAACCTTTAAAATCAGGCCGGTGTTTTTATTGATGTTTTTGGCATAGTCGTTCAGCGTGGTGCGGTTAGTCGTGCCGACTTCTTTGAGTTTAGCCCCAGACGCCGTAATGATTTCGGGGATACGGAACCCGCCGCCGATTTGCACCAGTTCCCCGCGCGATACGACAACCTCTTTATTATGAGCGAAACAAGTGACAATCATCAAAACGGCGGCGGCGCAGTTATTAACAATCAGCCCGCTTTCAGCCCCGGCTAAAACCGCGGCCAATTCGCCGGCCAGCTCGCCGCGTTTAGACCTTTTGCCATTTATGGTATCAAATTCGAGATTACAATATCCTCTGCTTATATCATAAACTCCGCGCATTATAGAATTGCCGATAGGCGCGCGACCGAGATTGGTATGGAGCACAACGCCGGTAGCGTTTATCACCGGTTTTATAATATCGGCCTGTTTCCGCGCGAAAATCGATTTTATTCCGGCCACGATTTCGGCAGTGCTTGGGATATTTCTTGTTTTGGCCGCTTCTCCGCGGATTCGGGAAATCTCTCGCTTTACGATATATGAAACATATTTAAAAGACCAATGGTCTATCAGTTCCTTGGTTTCGGGATTCTCTAAAATAGCCGAAACCGAGGGGATTTGTCTTAGCTTTTCGTTACTTTTACCAACCATGATTCTCTTTTGGTTACCTCGCCGACCCGGCAAACAGGGATTTCGCGTTCCCGTAGGGCCGATTCGAATAGCGAGGCTTTGTCTTTACGAACGGATAATATCAAACCGCCCGATGTTTGAGCGTCACAGAGGATTTTTTTTTGTTCAAAGCTCAGATTATCATCCCAATTAGTGCATGGATCGACATAGAAAAAATTGGAATTGCTTCCGCCCGGGAATATTCCTATGGCCGCCAGCTCATTGACCCCTTCCATAAGAGGAACGGCATCATATTGAATCACCGCCGAGGTTTTTGACGCCACCATCATCTCCATCAGGTGCCCTATAAAACCATAGCCGGTAACATCGGTGGCGGCCTTGACCTCGGCAATGCGGGCGGCCTCGGATGCCTTTTTGTTAAGGCTGGCCATAATCTTTATCGCTTTACTCAAGACACTGCTATCAGCTTTGTCATTTTTGGCGGCGGTCGTGATTAACCCCGAACCGAGGGGCTTGGTTAAGTATAGTTGGTCGCCAATAGCGGCCCCCGCGTTGGTCATCATTTTATCTATTTCCACTTGACCGGTCACAGCCAATCCATAAAAGGGTTCATCGCTTTTGATAGAATGTCCACCGACAATCGGCATGTTCGCGAGGTCGCAAATTTCGGAACCGCCTTTAAGGATTTCCACCATGACCTCAAGCGGCAATTTTTTTTCGGGAAAGCCGATAATATTAAGCGCCGAAATCGGAACCGCTCCCATGGCGTAAATATCCGATAAGGAGTTGGCGGCGGCGATTCGCCCAAAATCGCCAGGGTCATCGACCACCGGCGTAAAATAATCGACGGTCGTCACGATACCGGTATTACCGGCAAAACGAATCACTCCGGCATCATCGAAATAATCGTGGCCAACCAGGACATTATCATAATGGGTTTTGGGTATCTGACCCAGAACCTGAGCCAGCGCCTGCGGCGAAAATTTCGCGGCTCAGCCGGCGCAGGCCGCGTATTCGGTCATTCTGATTTTCCGTTCGGACATCAACGCCTCATTAAGAAAATTAGCTATTACGCGTAATATATCATTGCTTTAAACTAACATATTTCAGGCCCTGTTTCAATGAGAAAAAGCAATTAAAAATTGAATAAATCTTGCTTGCAACCAAAGGCCCTTTTATCAGTATAATGTGGCGAAAAGTAAACTATGGAGACACTATGAAATTAGATAAAATTGTGGGACTATTAGTAATAATTCTGATTGGAGCCTTTTTAGGCTCGGCATCGACATACGGTATCATTAAGATTATATCCGCCGTAAATTCAAAAAAACAAGTTGCCCAAACCCTTTTTGACACCACCGCCATGACCCCCAACGCGATTCAGGTGAATACAACAAGCGAATCGGATAATATTGATAATTCGCGAAAAAACGCTATTGTTAAGGCGGCTCAAGAGGTCGGGCCGGCGGTGGTATCAATTTCGGTTGTACAAACGCAGATATACCGACAAACAAATCCGGGTTTCGGCGCTGATTTTTGGGACTATTTCTTTTATGGGCCGCGCGAATATCGCCGTCAAACCCATTCTATGGGTTCCGGGATTATTATCAATCCTGAGGGGTATATATTAACAAACGATCATGTGGTCAGGGGCAGCGAGGATATAACTATAACCCTTACCTCCGGAGACCAGTATAAGGGGAAAATAATCGGCAGTGATGAATCATCCGATCTGGCGGTTTTAAAAATAATTTCAAATAAAAAAGATTTCCCATATGCCGTGTTGGGAAATTCGGACGATTTGATGATCGGTGAATGGGCTATCGCTATCGGCAATCCATTCGGCTATTTGCTCGATGATTCGAAACCAACCGTAACGGTCGGCGTGATTTCGGCCACTAACCGCGATATCAAACCAGAAGCCGGATTTAAACAGGTTTATCGGAATATGATTCAAACCGACGCCGCAATCAATCCTGGAAATTCGGGAGGGGCGTTGGTAAACGCCAGAGGAGAAGTCATCGGGGTCAATGCCTTTATTTTCACATCCAGCCGAGGCTCAGAGGGTATCGGATTCGCGATTCCAATCAACCGCGCCAAAACTGTAATAGCCGATTTAATCAATACCGGACAGGTGGTGAAGGCCTGGGTCGGTATGAGGGTGCAGAAAATCACTCCGATGATGGCACAAAGTCTGAATCTTGAACATAAATCGGGATTGGTCGTTACCGAGGTCGACGACATGTCGCCCGCCAAACAGGCGGGAATTCACCCGGGAGATGGTATAATCTCAATCAATAATAGGAAATTGGATAGAGAATCAGATTGGGAGGATATCATCAACTACGCCAAAGCGGGACAATCTATTTCTCTTAAACTGACCCGCAATAACGATACCTTGAACCTTACTCTAATCCCGGAAGAGATGCCCATAGAACACGCGCCTACCTACGAAGACCGTTTTGGATTAAAATTGGCCGCAATCACCTCAAAAGTGGCCAGTATGTATAATATCCGTGATAATCGCGGCGTCCTGGTCAAGCAAGTCGCCGAAAACGGAATTGGAGCTGGATTGGGTTTTCAAGAGGGAGACATAATCCGCAGCGTTAACAGGCGGATGATAACAGGGTTAGAAGACTATAAAAAAATAATCGAGAATCTTCGGCCAGGAATGCAGGTGTTATTTATCATTGAACGACAAGGAGAAATGTATTATCTGGCGATTGCGGTATAGGCAATAATAAGAGGTTGACGGCATTGGGGAATGATTCCCTTGCCCCATAAAGAATAATACGGGTTTTGTAACCATTTATAGACCTATTACATATTTATCTAATCGCCACCTCCCCTCTTGCTTTAAGACAGCCGGAAATATATATTTGTCGCATCAGTGGCAATGGATTTTTAATCTGGAGGAATAAATGAAACGAGATTTTGTGGCGGTTACGGATTTTTCGGAAGCGGAAATAAGAGAAACTCTAAAACTGGCTATCGATATCAAGAAAAAACCGCATCATTTGGATGTGTTGGCCGGCAAAACGGTCGCTTGCATTTTTCATAAACCATCCCTGCGAACCCGGGTTTCGTTCGAGGTGGGAATTCAGCAGTTGGGCGGCCACTCGCTTTATATCACCAAGGATGAATTCGATTTGGGTGTGCGCGAAACGATACATGATGCCGCCAAAGTGTTATCGCGCTATATCCAGATGCTGATGATTAGAACATTCTCTCACCAATCGGTGGTGGAGTTGGCGCATTATGCTGATTTTCCGGTGATAAACGGCTTGACAGATTTATCTCACCCATGCCAGATTATGGCCGATATACAAACGATTATCGAGCATAAGGGTAAAATCGACGGCATGAAAATAGCTTATCTGGGCGATGGCAACAATATCGCCAACAGCTGGCTGGAGGCGGCCGCTCGATTGCCATTCGATTTGCGGATAGGCACAAGCAAAGAGACACCGCCCGATCAAAAAATACTCGATGAAGCGATTAAGGCGGGCAAATCCAAAATTCTGGTTACTGATGACCCGGCCAAAGCGGTGGTCAACGCTGATGTTATTTACACAGATGTTTGGGCATCGATGGGTCAGAAACATCTGGCGGAACAAAAAGCCAGGCTGTTGGCGGATTTCCAGGTAAACGCGAAACTTCTCCATAAGGCCGACGCTGATGTAATCGTGATGCACTGTTTACCGGCGAACCGGGGGCAAGAAATCACCGATGAGGTTATCGATGGACCGCATTCGGTGGTGTTCGACCAGGCCGAAAACAGACTTCATGCCCAAAAGGCGATAATGATAAAATTGGCGCGAGAGAGTTTTTAAGAATCTACTGGCCGTTTTCGGGAATCATAGTTCTCGAAACACAAAAACTATAAAGGCGAGTCGCGAAACAGCGGGTCGCCTTTTATTAAGAATAATATTACTCAACCGTTATTTCACATAAACCATCTTGCCGATTGCCTTCGAATCGCCAGCCTGGATTTTATAGTAGTATATCCCCGATGGCATATTGCTGGCACCCCATGTAAATTGATTTGCCCCGGCCGGTTGGTTTTGAAAATACGACGTTTGAACCAG
>JAAYTW010000015.1 GCA_012517955.1 Candidatus Zixiibacteriota bacterium
AGAATGGGATTTCGATTATGAAATCGCCGTTAAGCTGGGAAGAATATTTCATGACGCTGGCGATTGTGGCCTCGCTCAAATCGAAAGACCAGAGCACCCAGGTCGGCGCGGTCATTGTCGATAACCATACGCGCAAAGTTATCAGCGCCGGTTACAACGGATTCCCTCGCTATATGGATGACAGTAAAGTGCCGCAGACCCGACCCGAAAAGTACCTGTATGTGGTGCATGCCGAATTGAACGCAATCCTTCACGCCGAACGCAGTTTGGATAACTGCACTCTCTATGTCAGCGTATTCCCCTGTTCCGAATGCATGAAAGCGGTTATCCAAAGCGGTATCAAAACCGTGATTTATCTAAACGAGCTTTCCGGCGACGACTGGGAAAAATCCAAAGAGGCCACCTTAAAATTGGCGGAACTGGCGGGGATAACAATCCGAAAATTCAATGGGAAAAACGAAATAATCGATTACCTGCAAACTAAAGTGAATATTCGTAAATAACGAAACAATTAATATCGGTGAAAATATAGTATGGACTATTTTACTCGAACCAAAATCGTAAAAATTCTATCGCAGCCAGATACGGCAATCGAAAAAGCAATCGTATTGGGATGGGTGAGAACTAGAAGCGACAAGCCTAACCTGGTGTTTTTACAAATCAACGATGGCAGCACATTAAACAACCTACAAATCGTTATCGAAAACCCGCAGCGATTCGGCGATTTGGACAAAATCGGACTGGGCGCTTCGGTACGGTTAGAGGGCAAACTGGTGCCCGTTCCGGAACGGCCGCATAAAATTGAGATGCACCCGGACAAGCTTCAGATGCTCGGTTTCTGCCCGCCGGAATATCCGGTTCAAAAAAAACGCCATTCATTCGAGTTCTTGCGCGAAATAGCCCATCTGCGGCCCCGCACCAATACGTTCGGTGTCATGAACAGGTTTCGGAGTAAGATGGCCTATGCGATACATAAATTTTATCAAGAACGAGGTTTCTATTATATCCATACGCCGATAATCACCGCTGCCGATGCCGAAGGGGCGGGCCAGCAGTTCCGGGTAACAACGCTGGATTTGAAGAATCTGCCAATGCTCGATGGCGAAATTGATTACAATCAGGATTTCTTTGGAACGGAAACGTTTCTTACGGTGTCGGGACAGCTCGAGGCGGAAACAATGGCCACCGCAATCGGCGATGTGTACACTTTCGGGCCGACATTCCGGGCGGAGAATTCGAACACGACCCGGCATTTATCGGAATTCTGGATGATTGAACCGGAAATGCCGTTTTGCTACCTGTTCGAAGATATGCAGTTGGCGGGGGAATTTCTCAAATACCTGTTTGCCTATGCCTTGGAGCAGTGTCCGGAGGAGATGGCCTTTTTTGACGAACGAATCAGCGAAAACCACGACCGTCGAAAAACCCTTGAAAGCATTATCAAAACCGATTTTGTACAATGTCCTTATGATGAGGCGATAAAAATTTTGAAAAGCGCCAAGCAAAAGTTCGAATTTCCGGCTGATTGGGGATTGGATTTACAAGCCGAACATGAACGGTTCTTATGCGAAAAGCATTTCAAGGCGCCGGTTATGGTGTATAACTATCCGCGGCGGATTAAGGCGTTTTATATGCGGCAAAACGATGATGGCAAAACCGTGGCGGCGGTGGATGTGTTAGTACCGCAAATCGGCGAGATTATCGGCGGCAGCCAGCGTGAGGAGCGGCTCGACAGGCTTGAAGAGAACATGGAGCTTTTTAAAATCAACAAACGGAATCTTGACTGGTATCTGGATTTGCGCCGATTCGGAACAGTGCCGCATGCCGGATTCGGGCTGGGATTTGGGCGGGCTTTGATGTATATGTCGGGGATGGCCAATATCCGGGATATAATCCCCTATCCGAGAGTGCCAAGGTGGGCGAA
>JAAYTW010000119.1 GCA_012517955.1 Candidatus Zixiibacteriota bacterium
CGGCATCTTTATCGTTTATATACAAAATGCTGATTGAATCGCGTCCGGCGAATTCGGCGGCCGAAGACCAATTATCGCTTTCGCAGACCCCGGTCGTACATCCAGGGCTGAAACTGAATGTCATATTTTTCGGGGGCGCCCAAGAACTACCGCCGTTGGTCGACCATGAAATATAAAGGTCGCCATTGCAACAGGGCTGATTATTACCGCAGGCATCCGGCCTGGGGTTGTCGCTATCAAAGGCGAAAGCGTCATTGGAATTGAAAGCGGTGAATGTTGCGAATATGTTACTGGCACTGTCAACGCTAAGCGACATTTTGCATATCGGCATATTCCAACCGCCCATATCGCAACGCCAACTCCGCGTTGGGTGTTCAAATAACTCGGTAATTCCGGTGGCCGCCGACCAATGCCACATGGTGGTGTAATAGAGAATGATGGTATCGCCGGTTGTACCGTCGAACGAGATATGAGGGGTTGTCCAGATAATATGCAGGTTATCGTTAAAATCGTAGATGGCATCAAGGTCCGTATAAGCTCTCAAGGCCGTATCGCTGTCGACAGTCGGCAGCGGCCCATAGTTGGTGATGTTTACACGCTGCGTGGCGGGATCCCACGTTACACCGTCGGGCGATTCAACATAAACGACATCGTTGTCGAAATAAGTCGGTTTCAATGGATCTCCGCCGATAAACCATTGCAGTTTGGGCGAGTTATAAACGATGGCCACTTTATCGCTGACCGGCGAGGCTGTCACGATAGCGCTGATTGTGGTTACTGTATCGATAATAATTGGCGCTGTCCAAGAAGAGCCGCCATCAGTGGAACGCCAGTAACCCAGCCACTGCAACGTGGTCGTAGTCGGCTGGCTTTCGGTGGCGGTAACGTGGATTCTCTGGTTTCTGTCAACCGTAATGTATGGCCATATCATTCTATATGACGGAGAGGTAGTCTGATCGTTTGGCACGTCGATTTCCATAAATTTGCCTCTATCGGGTCCAGAGGCGGCTGCCGATGTATCCTTGGCGATTAATGTATACCATTGATGGCTTGTCGCCAACGTTCTGTGGTAGGCAGCCACGGCTTTATTATTACCGGAAACGTTCAAATACGAAATCTGGCAATAGCCGCCGCCAGGCCAGCCCGGATAGGTTTCGCGGCCGGTTAATGAGTCGGCAGGATTAACAAGGCTTTGTTGCCCGGCATAAATATATCTTCCCGCCGATGTGTTATCATCCACGCCGTTCATCCAATCAAAAAGAACCTCGCCCAAAGGCGTAACGGCAATCCTATTACCGGATGAGCCGTTCGACTGGTAGTCATAATATGTAGTTCCAACTTGATAACCGGGAGATTGGGTGATTAGATTTGGATCACGCAACTTATCCAGAGATTGCGGCGCAAGGATCTCTGAATTGATTAAACGAAGATGAGAGGTATCGAGTCTATCCCTTTTTTCAACCGTCCCCGCATATGTTAAAAGGAGCGGTATTAAAACCCCCACAATGACGAAAACAGTAGCTTTTTTTGACATACTCTTCCCCGTCGTTTTTAGGTTTATAAATCTTTTTAAGTTTGCGTATAGGCTATACTAAATCACCTCCCTCTCTGAACCCAGTCGGGTTACTTAATCAAAGTCAATTTCTTAGCTTCGCTTGTAGTATGAGTGGTACTCGATTCGATTTTTGCAAAGTAAATTCCGGTAGTCACCTTATCGCCGGAGACATTCGTGCCGTCCCAAGCGATTTTATGATAACCGGCCGTTTGATAGCCCATGGCGAAATTCGCCACCAATCTTCCGGCGATATCGTAAATTTTCAGGGTGATATTATCGTCGGCGGGAAGCGCGCATTCAATAAGGATAGTGGAATTGAACGGATTCGGGTAGGCGGCCGTGATATCCAGAGCTGTCGGAAGCGGCAACTGTATTTTCATCGCGCCATTAATGAGATTACCGGCATTGTCGGATACCCAGATAGTGGAAGCCGGTTGAATTTCCCTATCGGAATCGAACGACAGCAATTTAGTTTCGCCTTCGGGAATGAAGCGGCCTTCAAGGCTGAAAGCACAAATTCGTAGATAATCCCTATATCTCGTTACGTTGATATCCAGCCCGGATTCGGAATTAATCTCGACATTTTCAATGACGGCGTCGTTCGTCGGAATTTCAAACACAAATCCGCCGACTGGAACTGTCGTGTTAAGCGATAAGCCATATCGGCCATCCGCAAAGTGGCGGATATTGAATTCGGCGGTCGCATCAGCCGATGGCGATTGTTTCGGCATGATAACACCATTGGCTACGTTTATCATGAATATCAAATCGGCAATTGAACCGCGGATGCTGTCGCTGTTCACGTCGGACGCTACCAATTGGCGAATATTCATCGGATAACCGACCGGATCAATTAGATAATTGGCCAAAGTAACGACATCGCCGATTTCAAAAGGCTGATTATTCAGGTTGATATCGCCTCTAATTACATTGCTGTTAGATAGAATTTTCAAATTACCGCAAATCAACTCAAGATACCAGGTGCTGCCAAGCGCATCAAGACAGCCTTCGGTTTTCCATACAATGTTACCGGATAAATCGGCGATAGAATTCCACTGGTAGTTTAACGGTTCGCAGAGATGGAAACAAATCGGCACACAGAAGTTTGTTGGATAGGTATAATCAGCCCTGGCCATGACATGTACCCAGAACAGCGGCGTATGCGGCGGAATATCACAAATAGGTGGCGCCGGTATTTGATTGTTCAAATCGTTAATCATTGTCACCTTGAAAGCTCCGGCGCGGCTGCCGTTTTCAGGGCAGTAAGGATTCGCTGGATTGTAATTGACGAAGAAATATTCGGAGGAGGATATCAGGGAGGCCCGAGTGACATCAAGAATATTGAATATTGAATTGTCGTATGTTATCGTAAGGGTAAAACCGCCAAGACAGAAACAATCGCCGAGGGCATCAATATACACAGGGAAGGAATCAACTACGCCGGGCCAGAGGCCGACCGAATCGGGCATACTGACGGTAATCTTGCCGAGAATATTGATGTCGATAATCGTAGAATCAACGCCGCCGCACAGATCATCACCGGCCCTCAATATTCCGCTATAATTATAGTTATATCCGCAGGCGGAATCGGGCACCTCGAAACACCATAGACCACGCCAGTGTCCAGGCACATTTATCAAAGGAATCAGGGTACCGATTGTCGTTGTAACTATAATCGGATCGCCATCCGGGTCAATAATATCGACCGTGTCGCAATAATCGCCATATGCGCAAACATACATCGTATCATCAAACGGGCGCGTAATTATGGGGCAAGAACCGATATGAGAAAGGGCTACATTTATTCTGGTGATACAAGTATCGGCCAACCCACAGGCATCGCGAGCAATAAACATAAGAGTGTTCATTCCAAGAACCGGCGCAAAGCAAGCCGTATCGCCATGCATGACCGCACCGACAACGCCGGCCGAAATAAGATTGCCATCGACATCTGTCGCCGTAAATCCAGGGATACAAATTTGCGTAAGAGTATCAACCGTGACCACAGAAGCATGAGCGCAAATCGCGTTGGGAGCGCTATTTAATATGACAGTGACGCGGGTCTGGCAAGTATCCATGGCACCGCAGGAATCGGCCGCATATAATGTAATCGTGTTGACGCCGACGACCGGGGTAAAGCATACTATGCCGCCGCTCTGAAGAGTCCCGCCCGTCACGGAAATTGTCGAAAGGTTGTTATCCGGGTCGCTTGCCGTAAATCCGCCAAGACAGATTTGGGTTAAGGAGCAAACCGTCATGGTGGTATCGCCGTGGCAATTGGCTACTGGTGGACGGTTAATCATTTGTACGGTGACCACGGTGGCGCAAGTATCGGCCGCGCCGCATTCATCGCGGGCAACGTATCTTATAGTATAAGTCCCGACCCCACCCGGGGTGAAACAGTAAGTTGTGCCATTGAATGTGCCGCCATAGCTATTGGGAAGAACAAACGCGGTATCAAGGTTACCATCGCTATCTATCGCCGAATACGGACCTATACAAACTTGCGATGGCACACAGGTATAGGTGACTGTGGTATCGTTCGGGCAGTTGGCCACAGGAGCCGTATTCAGGTTCACCGTCACTCTGGTGATACTGGAATCTTTCAGGCCGCAAGCATCGGTGACCACTATCTTTAGCGTGTTAAGACCAGCCACCGGCATGAACCACAAGGTGTCGCCATGAAGCGTGCCAGGTGTCACCACCACCGATGTGATATTATTTTCGGCATCCAGAGCCCTGAACCCAGGCAGCTGTATCTGTGTCAAGCTGCACTGGAATATAGTAGTGTCGGCAGGCGATTGAGCGTCCGGAGCCGTGTTCAGGTTCACCGTTACTCTGGTGATACTGGAATC
>JAAYTW010000120.1 GCA_012517955.1 Candidatus Zixiibacteriota bacterium
AGATTAGGGGTTGCGTCAGGTCTTGCCCGAAGGGTGTGACCTGACGCAGACCGATACAGTCAGGTCACGTCTCCGCTTACGCGTAGCCTAAGACCTGGCTGAACGCCATCGGGCGAATGCCATTCGCCCCTACGAGATATAACCATATTGTAAGGGCAAGGCATGCCTTGCCCTTACGGGGTGGATATTATTCCACGCCCTCAGTCATCCTTCGCAAATCCAAAAGCTTTTCCAGCGTTTTTTCATCCAGAAGCTTTTTGCCTATCACCAATTCGCGGATTGTCAGGTTCTTCTCCAACGCTTCTTTGGCGAGTTTGGCGGCCTCCAGATAGCCGATAACCGGGCTCAAGGCGGTGGCAATCGCCGAGCTGTGTTCGGCATAACGCCGGCAAATTTCCTCGTTGGCGACGATACCCTCCACGCAGCGGCGGGTGAAACTGTTGATACCGCCTGAAAGAATCGTAATTTCGCTCAACAAATCGTAAGCGATAATCGGCATCATCACGTTAAGTTCAAGCTGTCCGGCTTGAGCGGCTGACGTAATCGCCGTATCTAATCCCATTGCGTGGAAACAGACCATGTCGAACATCTCCGCCATCACTGGATTGACTTTGCCGGGCATTATCGATGAGCCAGGTTGCACCGGCGGTAAGGTGATTTCGGCGAAACCGGTGCGCGGTCCGGAGGCCAGCAGCCGGAAATCATCGGCAATCTTGCGCAAACCGGTAATCAGTACACGCATAGCCCCGGTGACTTCAAGGACAGAATCGAAACTCTGAAACGCCTCAAACATGTTTTCAGGCAAGCGGAATTCGTAACCGGTGCTTTCGTTGATTTCTTTTATCACGTTCTGATGGTAATTTTCAACAGTATTTAGACCTGTGCCGACAGCCGTTCCACCTATACAGATTTCCAGAAGCGATTCGGCGGCCTGTTTAACCCGCCGGTGGCTGTTGGCCATCATAGAGGAATAAGCGCTGAATTCCTGCCCGAGGCGAATAGGGACGGCATCCTGAAGGTGCGTGCGGCCGGTTTTGATTATGTGGTCGAATTCGATAGATTTGCGGCGAAGTTCCTTTTCGAGCGATTCAATCGCCGGCAACAATCGTTCCTGAATTTCGCCATAGGCCGCTAAATGGATTGCCACGTGGAACGTGTCATTAGTTGATTGGCTCATGTTCACATGGTCATTGGGATTGACTAATGTAGTATCGCCCTTATGGGCGCCCAATAGTTCGCAGGCGCGGTTGGCCAACACTTCGTTCATGTTCATGTTCTGGGATGTGCCCGCGCCGGCCTGGAATATATCGAGTACGAACTGTTCGGTCAACTCGCCGGCCAAAATTTCCTCGGCGGCATCGATTATGGCCTCGGCCAGCTCAGATTTCAGTTTGCCGGCTTTTCTATTAGCTATCGCCGCCGCCCGCTTGATTATCGCCTGGGCTCTAATAAAAGCGAACGGGAATCGCAATCCGCTCACCTGAAAATTATCGATTGCCCGTTGAGTCTGCGCTCCGTAGTAAGCGTTGATGGGTATTTTGACTTCGCCCATACTGTCGCGTTCGATTCGGTAATTCATACGATGCTCCATATAATTATTGCCCATATTCACCCCCATTTAAAAACAATGGCGAACGGTCAGGTCCGCCATTTAACGATTTGTGTATCAAGATCGGATAAATCACGCGCTTTTAATATCGCGCCGAATTTCGATCGGTTAGTTTTATGAAATTTGCTTGACTGCCTCCAGGACTTCATCATAATCGGGTTCTTCGCCGGTTTCTTTCACATACTGGATATAGCTGATTTTTCCCTGACGATCGATAATAAATATCGTTCTGGCCAGAAGCCTTAATTCTTTAATCAGCACGCCGTATGCGATTCCGAAAGACGCCTCCTTATAATCAGATAGAACCTGCACATTCTTGGTCGAAGTTTCCTTGCACCATCTTTTTTGCGCGAAAGGTAAATCCATGCTGATTGTGACAAATTTAATGTCGGATTTCGCTTTTTTGGCTTCGGCGTTAAAACGCACCGTTTCCAGATGGCAGACCTGCGTATCGAGTGATGGCACAGTCGAAATTACTACGACATTTCCTTTTAAAGATGATAATTTGACAGGTTTCAAATCCTGTCCTACGACTTCAAAATCAGGGGCAGTATCGCCAACTTTCAATTCCTGACCAACCAAAGTAAGCGGAGCGCCTTTCATGAATACAATACCGGTCCGTTCAGTCATCTCAAAATCCTTTCGCCTCGGCATTATTCAATAAAAATACATCATTTTCCCGTTTGGGCCGCGTTAAGGCGGCTTTGGGTAACTATGTTAGTAAAATAGGTAGTGGTAAACAAGTAGATTTTGGGAAAAAAGCGTTATCGAATGACCAACGCTTTTGAGATTAAGCCGGCTGCTTAATGATGCTCGTTTTGTGTTCCGATTCGTGTTCGTCGGAAACGGCTTGAGATGGTTTGCAATTCGGTTAGGTAATCGTCGCCAGCGAATCGG
>JAAYTW010000121.1 GCA_012517955.1 Candidatus Zixiibacteriota bacterium
ACGCGGTTCGGATGTTACCCGGCTGGTGGGATATTTCAAGGGGCTGGCTAATCCGCCCTCGCCATTGTTGGCAGGGGATGCCAACGGCGATTGTTTGGTATCCGGCGGCGATGTCACTTATTTAGTGCGCTATTTCAAGGGCTTGGGCGATGCGCCGTTTAGAGGCGATTGCCGGTAGAAATCAGGGAAAACTATTAATTAGAAATTATTAACGGCGATTCGCATTTGGCGGGTCGCCGTTTTAAAACGGCTAATTTTTACAAAAATAATATATCGCCTATCCAGATAAAAATTTTATGCTACATAAGTTAATTTTTATAACCCGTTGGTTCTTTATCGCTTGTTATTTTTAAGACAGCATAAGTACTATCTTCGAAAATAACCGGATATTTGGCTAAGATTTCCTCGGCGAATTTTGTATAATTGTCCTTTTGCCAATAAGTCGGAATTCTATCTTTCGACAATATCACATAATCTGGATTGGTGGCCATACTTTCACGACATGATAAAATGCCAGAATATCTATTTTTTAAAAATTGGGGCTGAATATGGTTGGGAGAGACCAATCGACTATCGCGAGGAATGAGAGGCTTTATGTTGTTGTTGAAGTACGTATACCTTTTTAGATTAAATTTGGCATAGTTTGAACCATATTGAATCAATGGCACTATTGACGATAAAATAGTTAATGTAATTATAAATTTAGAAATTCTTTTCAAGCGTCTTTTACTTTCCGACTCCGGTTTATTGGCAAAATGATCACATAACTTTTTCCATCCATAAATCGAAGAATAATACAGAAAAGGAATCGCCGGCAGCGAATATTGGCCTGCAAAGGCATACTGCGAGCGATAACTAGAAAGTGAGTGAATTAAAATTGGCGGCAGAGTGGTTAAGGTTACTTTTGTAACAACAAACGGAAGCATCCAGAATGACAAGAAGAGACTAAAAATATGCACAAGTTTTATCGGAGGCATTATTAATGATAGTAGTACCTTGTGAGGCTGTTTTAAAACTGTGGATAATATCTCATTAGCAGAAGAACCAAAATTCGAATATCTGCCGCTAAACATGAGAACTCCACCGGCAAAATGCGGGATTAAGATCGATGAAATGAAATAAAAACCTATTAATCCTACCATTGCAATGATAATACTTTCTATCATTTTCCCTTTTTTAAAAATACTAGCCCATACCCCAAAAAAACCGAGAGTTAAAACCAGGTCTTCTTTGATTGAAAGTATCAATAATGATATTAGAGTTATTAAAATTATTCTGGTATTGCTTCTTGGACTTTCAATAAATATAAACAAACTAAGGAACAGCGGTAATCCAAGGGTTTCAATATGATCGCCGCTTCCGTTAACGTTATTTAGGTAATAATTTAATGCAAATACAAACGATAGCAGAATCGCCCATTTGCGTTCACCTAAAACTATTTGGGCAAGGATGTAAGATAAGTAAATGGAAATAAATATGCAGAGGTTTTGAAAAATAAACATGACACATGGATTATCCCATATATAGAATAGAAAACCCGGTAATATCAAAGCCGGCGAAAAGTGTTGACTCATATAGTTTGCGTTTCCAACGTCGCTAAAATATGAAAGATGCAAAGCAGCATTTCGCGCTACACCAGCCATATAACCGGTATCATAAGCATAAGTCCTTAAAGAATAATGCCTGATGATCATCGAACCAGTGCAGAAAATAAAACCGGCGATAAGTAGTATAAAGATGTACTTCTTATTTATTTCCAAAATCCTAAAACTTTCGTATCCGTTCTTTAGTCAAAGTTCGTTTCGCGGTGATTTGCCGGAATCGAGATGTTATCTTATTTTCAGTTATGACGAACCTATTAAAATAACTAAAATTACTCAACTTTATACATACCTCTAGAATATTATATCCGATACGATAGAGGATAACAAGCAAATTGGATAAAATCTGTTGGCATCAGCAATAATAAACGGCGGTCAAGCCCCCCACTGACCGCCAAAAGAATAGGCAGGATCACGGGGATCCTGCCCCATGCTTATTCATTACTGAAATAGCAACTTCAGTTCGGAATCGGTTAGCGTTTCTTTGCCTTCCGTATCAATCTGCACGACCTGCGAACCGATTTGTAAACGCACCTGATTTCCCAGCCCAAGGTACTTACCCAGCGATGGGTCCTTTTCCAGTATCTGGAAATACGCTTTCGAATATTGTTTGATTTTCATGTCGTATTTATCGCCGCTCAAATCCCCCTGCACCCAGAGATTTCCTTGACGGAAAAACCCCTGCGCTCCCACTTGCGCAATATTATTGAACCGCCTGGTTTCGCCCTCAATCTGAACAACCCCGCTTGTCGGAGGCATTATCATGTATGACTGAGTCTTAAGGTCGCTGGATTGCGTCACCGCTATTTTACCCGACTGTTCCGAAAATGCCCGACCGCCGCGAACTCTCATTTCACTTATCGCCTCATCTTTGTCCATGGTCTGGAACTCCTCCGGCCGATGGCGCTCATCGCCAGCGACAAGAAACGATGTGTATTCAGTCAAGATGCCGTACTTTTTCGAAAGGTCGATTATCTCGGCCAGAAGTTCATCGTTGTTGCCATGAAGTCTGATTTCCTGAACCAGGTAGGTTATCCGGCGATTGGCCCAGAGCAACGGAATAAATTCATCATCGAATGTGCCTCTATCGAAAGTTACCGAATATTCATATGTAACCGGCTTTCCGCCCAGCTTTCCAGTGACAACGGCAGTGGCGGCTCCCTCGCTCGTAAATCTACCAGCCACGATAATTTCCGAACC
>JAAYTW010000122.1 GCA_012517955.1 Candidatus Zixiibacteriota bacterium
AAGATGAACAATCCTAAAGTAAGAAAAGTCAAAGGCAATGTGAGCAACACCATCAATGGCCGCAAAAACGCATTGAACAATCCAAAAAGCAGGGCGCTTCCGAACAAGGCCAGCGGCGAATCGATTTTGAATCCAGGCAACAGTTTGGCAACCACCAGAAAGGCAATCGCGGTAATCAACAAACGAAATAAAAAGTATCTCATGATTTCTCCGGTACCAACTTCCTCAAGATAATCGTTCCGCCCGCAAGCGAATTATTGATATAATCCTTGCAGCTTTCAATCCAGGAACCGCGCAACTTTTTCTCAATCGAATATGGCGTATCATAAAGATAAACGCAGGCGCGTTTCAATACAAAATCATTATCGGTTCTGGCCAATCCGAAACCGCTGATAAATCCGGCCTTTTTCGAAAACTGAACGACCCGCTTATTGAATCTTCCAAAGGGAAACGACACATATTTTACCGGTTGCCCCAATTTCTGTTCAAGAAATTCTTTTGAACCGCATAATTCGTAGCTTAATTCTTCATCATCCAAATCCCGCAAATCCATATGGCTGGCCGAATGGCTGCCGAATTCGATACCGGCGGCCGCCAATTCGGCGATTTGTTGCCAGGTAAGATGGTTTCGTTCGTGATAATCCCAGGCGGTCGTCTTCCCTATAAAATCGCTGACCAGAAAAACGGTCGCCCTAAAGCCATATCGCTTTAAAATTGGGAAAGCCAGATGATAGAAATTTTCGAGGCCGTCATCGAAAGTGAGCGCGACCGTATTTGGCTGGTCGCATTCAGATATACTTGTGCCCCGGCGGCCGGTTTGGGCCAGATAGCGCAGTAGTCTATCGAACGATTTAGTATTCACCCGGCTAATCGAAAAATCGAATTCATCGCCGATATCATGGAACGCGAGGCAATTAACCGGCCCGCTTTTAATTGCGATTCGGGCATAGATAAACCAGCCAATGATGTAAATTAGCAGAAAGGATATTATGGCCGTATAAACAGTCATCGGAACTTAAAATGCGTTTTCGATATTCCTTTTTGTCACCGGACCCAGTACCGCCAACGAAAATTTATCTCTATCAAAAAGCCTGTTGGCCAAATCGCGCACTTGCGACGCGGTTATTCTGTTTATTTCGGCGATTGTCTCATCGACGCTGATATATTTGTTAACCAGAAGCTCATGTTTGGCCATACGGTTCATCCGGTTGGATGTGTTTTCCAGCCCAAGCACCAGCGATCCCTTAAGCTGTTCTTTAGCAGATTGAATTTCCGACTCCGATAATTTATTTTCTTTAAATTTTTCGATTTCTTTAATAACCGCGTTGATGGCTCTCGGCGCTTTTTTCTTATCGGTGCTTAAATAAACCCCTATCACCCCGGCGTCCATAAAGAAATCCAGATAAGAAAATATCGTATAAGCCATCCCCATCTCTTCCCTGATTTTCTGGAACAGCTTTGATGACATCCCGCCGCCCATAATCGAATTCAGCAACAAAAGCGGCCCGCGGCTTTTACTGGCGAATCCCGCGGTAGGGGCGCCGATACAAATATGTGTTTGGTTGGTTTTCCGGTAACTGACCGACAGTCCCTTTTTAAAAACCGGCGCCGCCCGTTTGATATCAGCGCCATTTTGAAATCTTCGCGGAGAAATATATTTATTTACAAGCCTTACAAGCTCTCTATGCTTGAGATTACCCGACGCCGCTATCACCATCCTTTTAGGTTGATATGTCGTTTGCAGGTAGCCTACAATTTTCTCGCGGGTCAGACTTTTCACGGATTCCGCGGAACCCATAATGGGTTTACCAAGAGGATGTTTGCCGAAAATAGTTTTGGCAAATATATCGTGAATTAAATCGGACGGCGTGTCATTGACTTCGTTTATTTCATCTATTACGATATTTTTTTCTTTTTCTATATCGTCTTTATCGATAATCCCGTTAAAAGCCAGATCCGCTATAACATCGACGGCGCGCGGCAGGTGTTCATCGATTACTTTCGCATAATAACAGGTTTGCTCGCGGCTGGTGAACGCATTGAGTATTCCTCCTACCGACTCGAGATAGGCGGCAATTTGCCGCGCGTCTCTATGGGTTGTCCCTTTGAAGACCATGTGTTCGATGAAATGTGACACACCCTCTAGCCCACGCGGCTCGTCTCGCGAACCGATATCCACCCACAAACCAATCGAAATCGATCTCATGGTCGGAATTGATTCGGATATTACGCGTAAACCATCCGGCATTACCGTTTTATTATATCTTGTATAGTGGTTCATTCATTTTCTCCGCAATGGCGCTTCAGGTCATAAATAATATGAACATTACCCCAATAACCGGCTCTTATCTTTTAATTTATCGATTGAGTTTTATACATGCTTTTTACAAAAATGTTCGGTTAGGGTCGAATCCTCGCCTTAACCGAACATTTACTTTTTTGCGAACAGTGTCTTTTTTAACGGCCGCCCTTTTTTTCATCGTTTAATACGGCTCGGCGCGATAGCCTGATTTTACCTTCAGCATCGATATCAATCACTTTGACTTTAACCGTATCGCCTACCCGCACAACATCTTCGACTTTGTTAACGCGATGGTTTTCAAGCTCCGAAATATGTATCATGCCATCGGTGCCGGGAATAATTTCAACGAAGGCGCCGAAATTGGTAGTTCGTCTGACAGTACCCGTATAAACCTTTCCGATTTGAGCCTCTTCAGTCATGCCTTCGATAATGGCTTTGGCCATCTCGCCGGCTTTTTGGTCAACGGAGGCTATCAACACCGTTCCATCGTCCTCAATATCTATTTTTACGCCGGTTTTTTCGATAATCGCGCGGATATTTTTGCCGCCGGGCCCAATGACCTCGCCGATTTTATCAACTTTGATTTTCATGAAAATAATCCTCGGCGCGAATGGGGACAGCTCGGCTCTGGGTTTGTCGATTGCCTCGTTCATTTTCTTCAAAACGAAAAGCCTGGCCTGGCGGGCTTGTTCAAGAGCCTCCCGCATAATATCG
>JAAYTW010000123.1 GCA_012517955.1 Candidatus Zixiibacteriota bacterium
GTTAATCTTGATATATTTGATATTATGGGCCGGAAAATTCAGCGGATTGTAAATGAAGAACAAGCATCGGGATTTTATAGGATTAACCTGTCGACCAATAATATTCCATCCGGTATATATTTTGCCAGACTTCAAGCTGGCCGCGATTCCAAAACGATAAAGGTAACTGTAATGAAGTAGTGCGTGTTATGATGGAGTCCGGCGGTTGCCGGCCACCCCTATCCGGCGCGGGAGAGGGGGTATTTGAAGTTGGGTGGCCTCACCCGACTTTGGCCTGTCGGGTCAGGCGACCCGACAGCAGAACGCGACTTCCCTATGCGTCACGATGGAGTCCCCTTTTCGGTTCGGTCAGGTCTTAGACTCCGCTTAACGGAGGCGTGACCCGACCGTTCCCTAACGTCACGATTGAGTCCCCGCATAGACGGGGACGACATCCTGGCGCCGCCCCGATTTTTCTTGCGCTCCATGATGGAAAATGTTATGCTTAATATACATTTGGAGCAGGTATAGCCGGCTTGCATTACACAGCCGGCCGGCTCCGAATAATAGCAAAATCGATGTGATAGGGATTTGGGCGGATGAAGCGGGGTTTCATCGATTGGGGATTTGGGGAGAGTCAAGAGTTACCAAATCAATGGGGAGTTGCGATAGCACTTCAAGGTGTGGGTTACATGGTAAGCATTGGGTATATTGATGATAAATGAAATATTAGCGCCTTTAGGGTTGGGAGCAATTATAATCGCGGCGGTATCTTGGCTAGCAAGGTCAATTGTTCTTAGTATAATATCAAAAGATTTGGAGTCATATAAAGCTAAGCTTATTATGGAAAATGAGAAAAGTATCGAATTACTTAAATTTGATTTAAGAAATAAAGCGCTGGAATATGAAATAAAATTCGGCAAATTACATGATAAACGAGCTGAGGTTATCGCCGAAATATATTCAAAATTAGCTGAGGCCATATACACGACAACTAGTTTTGTTTCGCCGACAGAATTTGAGGGGGAACCAAGTAAACAGGAAAAGGCAAAAGCTGCATCTAAAGCAATATGGGAGTTATGGCGATATTTTCAGAAAAATAAAATTTATATTTCTGAACCGATTAGTTTACAGGTAGATAATCTTATTGAAAAGATTAGAAAACCTGCCCTTGAATTCGCGTTTTTCGTTAATCCAGAAATAGAAAAAAGCGATTATGGGCAAAAGAATAAACTTGAGGCTTGGATAAAGGCATGGGATGCTATGACAAAGACTGACATCCCAGCGGCAAGAAAATAACTTGAAACTGAATTTAGGAAGATATTAGGGGTTGATACTGATTAGCTAATAGCTAACAACAGCAAAGCGTGCAATAATAGGTTATGAATGTCGAGATATTTAAAAAGAGTGTTGGCTGGGTTGTGGCTATTCTTGGAGCCATTCCCTTAATTCTCCTTAAAATTGAAAAAACAAGAAGTTATTTATTCCGTGCCTCAGTATGGAATCTTCCCAAGATGACATCCTGAGGCGCATATATCATATAATTCGGGCGATCGCGAGTCGCCCCTATAAACTCCCCCCATTCTTTCCTTGCGTTTAGCGCCAAAAAACTATAATATGACAACCCGTATAGTGTCTTGTCATGAAATTTCGTTAAGGAGTAAATAGATGCCTGATAAGATGAAAGCAGTCGTGAAAATAAAGCCCGAACTCGGGGCAGTCCTGCAGGATTATAATATCCCGCAACCCAAAGATGACGAAGTACTCATAAAAATAAAAGCCACCTCAATCTGCGGCACCGATGTGCATATCTACCGCTGGGATTCGTGGTCGGATAACCGTATCGGCGCCAAAGCCTTACCGCAAGTTATGGGACATGAAACCGCCGGCGAAATCGTCGAACTCGGCAAAGCCGTAAAAGGGCTAAAAATCGGCGATTACGTGTCGCTTGAGACCCATATCCCCGACCCGGCCGACCTTCAAACCAAACTGGGGCAGATGCATATCGGCGAACACATGCAAATAGTCGGGGTCGACCGCGACGGCACATTCGCCGAATATATCGCGGCGCCGGCCTCCGTCTGCTGGACAAACGACAAGTCTATCCCTCCGGAAATCGCCTGCGTGCAGGAGCCATTGGGCAACGCCACCTATGCGGTGCTCGGAGAGGACAACGATATCGCCGGCAAATCTATGGTGATTATCGGCGATGGGCCAATCGCGCTGTTCGCGGTGGGCGTGGCTCGCGCCTGCGGAGTCACTAAAATCATTATCGATGGGCAAAGCGATTTCAACCTCGAAATCGCCAAGAAGATGGGGGCGGATTATATCCTTCGCAACACCGATGACAACCACAACCAACGGGTTGAATTTGTAAAGGACCACACCAACGGTTTCGGCGCCGATATCGTGCTCGATATGGCGGGCGCGCCCTCCGGTTTGGATGAGGGATTTCAGATGTTGCGAAAGGGGGGAAGGTTCTCGGCGTTCGGGGTGCTCTCCGGCGCGGATTATAAAATCGATTACAACAACTACCTGGTGTTCAAGGGAGCCCAGGTTCATGGTATAAACGGGCGCAAGATGTACGACACCTGGTATCGGGTGGGCAACTTGCTGTCATCGGGAAGGCTGGACATACGGCCGGTTATCACGCATACGATGATGCTGGAAGATTTCGCGGAAGCTTTCGATAAATTGATGGCGTTGCCCAGGCGTGCTTCCAAAATTGTACTGTTTATCGATAAGGGAGAATTCGAGAAAGCGAAAACGCGGATAAAATAAAATGTTATGTCGGGTTGACCCGACCGAACAATAATCGCGCAGGGGCAAGGCATGCCTTGCCTTATGCAGGAAATTCGAATCAAGGTAGCAGTAAAGGATAAAAGGCAAAGGTTAAAATGTTATGTCGGGTCTTGCCCGGCAGGGTGTGACCCGACATCGATTGCGGTCAGGTCACGCCCCGATGTTATCGGGCCTAAGACCTGACCGAATGAAAATCGCGTAGAGGCAAGGCATGCCTTGCGCTCATACGGTGGACACAAAAACTGACGATGATAATCGGAATCGGCGGCGACATATTCGAGGTTTCACAGATGAAAAAGCAGATGGCCAAAGATGGTGAGAATCTGCTTGACGAATTGTTCACCAAGCGCGAACAAAGCTATTGTCGGTCGAAACGGTATCCTGAACGCCATCTGGCGGCCAGGTTTGCCGCTAAAGAGGCGATGTTCAAAGCGCTATCTACCGGAAAGCAACCGGGATACTTATGGAAAGATGTCGAGATAGAGAATATCAATGGCGGGAAACCCTCGATAAATTTGAGCGGAAAGACGAAAATTTTGGCAAAGAAACTGAAAGTGAAGAAGATTTTCGTAACCTTGTCGCACAGCCCCAGATGGGCGATGGCGTATGTGATATTGGAATCATGATATTAGACAATAAACAAGGAAAGGCGAATGAGCAATATCGGATCGTATGAGCAAAGGCTGAAAGATTTCGATTGGTCGATTTCGGAAAAAGAACTCGGCTACAAAAAAGGGGACAATATCAATATCGGTTGGTACTGTACCGACCGGATTTGTCAAATGGGAAATGGCGACAAGCTGGCGCTGATTCATCAGGATCATCTTGGGAATGTCAGGAATTTCACCTACAATGATATCCGGCAGCTGTCGAACACGTTCGCGGCGTTTTTCGTGAAACTGGGACTGAAACCTGGCGAACGCATTTGCATTTTTATGGATAGGGTCCCCGAACTATATATCTCATTCATGGGAATACTGAAAACCGGCGCCATAGCTCAACCTTTGTTTTCGGCGTTCGGGGATGAATCGCTGTTCACCCGTTTGGACAACGCTAAAACCTCGGCGATACTCACTCAAAAGAAACATCTTCCAAAAGTCCGCAAAATTTTGGCCACCCTTCCGGAGCTCCGCCATATTATCGTTATCGATGCCGGCGATGCTTCTCTCAAAGAGCGCGAAATCTCGTTCGATATGGAAAAAGAACCGCGGGTTGATAAGTTCGATGTCTATCCCTCGACCGCGGAGACACCGTCGGTGCTGCATTATACCTCAGGCACAACCGGCCAGCCCAAAGGGGCTCAGCATGTACATTATTCACTGATTGGTCAATACCTGACCGCGAAATGGGTGCTTGACCTGCAACCCGACGATATCTACTGGTGCAACGCTGATCCCGGCTGGGTGACCGGCACGTCATACGGGATTATCGGGCCATGGGCGAATGGAATCACTCAAGCGGTACTGGATGCCGGTTTTAATGCCGAACACTGGTACGCCTTTATCCAGAAACATAAAATAACCGTTTGGTACTCGGCGCCGACCGCAATCCGCCTTCTAATGAAAGAAGGAATTGATTTGGTGCGTAAATTTGACCTGTCGTCGTTGCGGCATCTCTGCAGCGTCGGCGAACCCTTGAATGCCGAAGCCGTCCTTTGGTCCAAAGAGGCGTTTGGCTTGATGTTTCACGATACCTTCTGGCAGACAGAGACCGGCGCGATTATGATTACCAATTTCCCCGGCATGCCGATAAAGCCGGGTTCGATGGGGAAACCGTTTCCGGGAATTACGGCGACGGTGGTGGATCCCCGGAATTTCGAGCCGGTTAATAATCCGGGCACGGTGGGATTGATTGCGTTTCGGCCGGGCTGGCCTTCCATGATGCGTTCCTATTGGAATAATCCGGAAGTCTATAAAAATAAATTCAAAAACGGCTGGTATCTGTCCGGCGACCGCGCCAGTATCGACGCCGATGGTTATTTCTGGTTCGTTGGCCGCGATGATGACGTTATCAACACGGGAGGCCATCTGGTGGGCCCGTTTGAAATCGAATCGGCCCTGCTGGAACATCCGGCGGTCGCGGAGTCGGCGGCAATCGGAAAACCAGATCCCGTCAATATGGAAGTGGTTAAGGCGTTCGTGGCTTTAAAGCCCGGTTATCAACCCAGCGATGATCTTGAACTGGAAATCATGAATTTTATCCGTAAAAAACTTTCGCCGCTTGCCATGCCTCAAGAAATCGAATTCGTTAAGTCGCTTCCTAAAACCCGCAGCGGCAAAATCATGCGCCGCCTGTTGAGAGCGCAAGAATGGGGCGAACCTATAGGCGATATATCGACTTTGGAGAACGATTAGCTGAGTAGTTAGATTATGCGCGGCGGACGTCCCCGTGCGCCGCGAATATTGGCGGACGAGGACGTCCGCCAATCACGATAGAGTAGATAATTAGAATTGAGAATAAATCACGAAAGGGAGAAAATTATGGACGACAAAGAAATGAAAAAGATGGTTCTCGATTATGTCAAAAGGGAATACCTCGAAGAGGGTGACGATCGCGAAATCACCGAATCCACGCCTTTGATTTCCGGCGGCATAGTCGATTCGTTTTCGATGGTGTCGTTGAAGCGGTTTCTCGAGAAAAAGTTCTCCATCGCTATTCCCGATGCGGACGCCTCTCCAGAGGCTTTCGATACTGTCAATAGCATCGTGGCGCTGGTGAATCGCTTTATTAAATAATCTTTTAGCGTTAGGAGTCAGTTGTGTTTAGCGACAAGTGCCGGCAGTCTTATATCAATGAACTGAACGGAATCAAACAACAGGGGATTTTTAAACAGGAACGGTTCATTCACGCTCCCCAAGGAGCTGAAATTGAAGTCGAATTTCCAGCCGGGGCCTCAACTAAAAAAGTTATCAACATGTGCGCTAATAACTACCTGGGGCTGTCAAGCCATCCAGAGGTGGTCAAAGCCGCCCATGAGGGCCTCGATGTGCGCGGCTACGGGATGTCATCGGTGCGCTTTATTTGCGGTACCCAGGATATTCATCGACAACTCGAAAATAAGCTGACCGAATTCCTCGGCACCGAAGATACATTATTGTTTCCGTCATGTATGGATGCCAACGCCGGAGTGTTCGAAGCCGTGCTAACCGATCAGGATGTCATGATTGCCGATCGCCTGGTGCATGCCTCCATTGTCGATGGGATGCGCCTCTGCAAGGCGGCCCAGGATACTTACAAACATTCAGATATGGAACATCTTGAGGCAAAACTCCAAGAACACCAGGATAAACGCAATCGTATGATTATCACTGACGGCGTTTTTTCCATGGATGGCGACTTGGCTAAACTCGATAAAATCGTCGAACTGGCCGAAAAATACGATGCGATGGTGTTTGTCGATGAATCGCACGCCTCTGGTTTTATCGGTAAGACCGGTCGCGGAACCCATGAGCATTGCGGCGTTCTCGGCCATATCGATATTATCACGACAACTTTGGGTAAAGCATTGGGCGGCGCGTCGGGAGGCTGTGTCAGCGGCCGTCGCGAACTCGTGGAATTGTGCCGTCAAAGAGCCAGACCATATTTGTTTTCAAACACGGTGGCACCGGTTATCGTTTATGGCGCGTTAAAGGTAATGGATTTGATTTCTAAAACCACGGAACGCCGCGACAAGCTCGAACAGAATACGATTTATTGGCGCAAACTGCTAAAGGATGCCGGTTTCGATATCAAGGAAGGCGAAAGCCCGATTGTACCGGTTATGCTCTACAACGCCAAGCTGGCGCAGGATATCGCTACCGATTTGTATGCCGAAGGAATCTATGCGATAGGATTTTTCTTCCCGGTGGTGCCAAAAGGCCAAGCAAGAATCAGAACTCAACTTTCTGCCGCCCACGAAAAACATCATTTGGATAAAGCTATCGAGGCTTTTACAAAGGTGGGCAAAAAATACAACGTTCTTGGCAAGGGCAAAAAAGAAATTATCGAAATGTACGGGATGTAATAAATATTCGCGTAGGGGTGAAGCATGCTTTACCCGACCGGACGCAATAGGCAGGAGTATACAGCTCCTGCCTTTTTTATAAAATCCTATCGCCTATTTAACTCAGCATAGGCCGTTTGAATATTACTTAGAATTCCCTTCCTGAGATTTTTTCATACATCCTATTCACCATCTTATTTGTAAAACAGTATATAACCGGCCTTGTCAGTCATCCTGGCAGCAGACCGCTTATAATACTTTGACATATCGCCCGCCTCTGATATATTTGAGGGTGGAGAAAAGCAATGATTGATACGCACGCGCATCTGGATTTTTCGCAGTACGACACCGATCGCGAACAGATTATCGAGGAATGCCGCCGAAACGGCGTTCAATTTATAATTAATATCGGGGTTGATCTTCAAACTTCGAAAGCCAGTATCGAACTGGCGGAAAAATACGATTTTATCTATGCGTCGGTCGGGTATCATCCGCACGATGCCAAAGCCATGACCGATTCTATATTTGAGGAAATCGCCCGACTGGCGACTCATCCTAAAGTAGTGGCTATCGGCGAAATCGGCCTCGATTATTATCGCGATATGTCGCCACGAGATATCCAGAAAGCCGCCTTTATCCGGCAATTACAATTGGCCGAACGACTGAAAAAACCAGTA
>JAAYTW010000124.1 GCA_012517955.1 Candidatus Zixiibacteriota bacterium
CCAAAATCACTCGATTATCCACTTGCATATTAACCGGCCGCTGGTTATATAAATAAGTCATGAACCAAAACCCGGAATACCATCAGTCGCGCTGGACCGAATATCTTGAGCTTTTTAAAAAACATTTAAAGGGTGGTTCCCGATTCGCTGAAAATACGGCTATTGCTTACGGCGGCGATGTGGCCGCGTTTATCAGATACCTGAATGAATCAGGCCAGGCAACCGATAATATTACAGAATTCGACATTCGCGCCTATTTAATAGCGCTTCGCAAAGCGGGTTTGAAAAGCACATCCATCGCTCGTAAATTGGAGGCGCTCAAGATGTTTTTCGATTTCTTAATTACGATAAAGAAACACTCCGGCAATCCTACCAGGCAAATCGATTCTATCAAAACCGAACCATATCGCGCCGAATATCTTTCCGAAGAGGAGGCTCGTTATTTAATCGAACAAATCTGGCCGGGCGAACCATTCATAGCGCTTCGCAACAAAGCCATGCTCGAAATATTCTACGATTGCGGCCTGCGCCTATCGGAATTGGTATCGCTGAATATAAATAGCCTCGATTTCAACCACTCTCTTATTAAAGTCATAGGCAAAGGGAGCAAGTTTCGGCAAGTCCCTATCGGGCGGCCTACGATGCAAATGGTATCATCTTATCTAATTGAACGAATGCGATTACTGACGGCGCTCGGCAAACGCGAAGAAGAAGCGGTTTTTATAAACACTCGCGGCTGCCGGATAACTCCGAGAAGCGTCGGCCGTATCGTCAAAGAATATCTTTTAAAAAGCTCGGAGAAAACCGGACTGTCGACTCACAGTATCCGTCACTCGTTCGCCACGCACCTGTTGACCGCCGGCGCCAATCTTCGCGCGGTGCAGCAGATGTTGGGGCACTCATCGCTGAAAACAACCCAAAAATACAGCCATATAACCACCGGAAGGTTGATATCCGTTTATAAACGGGCTCATCCCCGGGCGGAGGACAAATGAAAGGCACAACCGTATTAGGAATAATAAATAGTAAGGGGGCGGCGCTCGGTGCCGATGGGCAAATCACTCTTGATGACACGGTGCTTAAAGCGGGCGCCGTCAAGATTCGCCGCTTGTATAACAATACGATTCTGGCGGGATTCGCCGGCGCCACCGCCGATGCTCTGACGCTGTTCGAGAAATTCGAGGGCAGGCTCACTGAATATTCTGGCAATTTAACTCGTTCGGCTGTCGAACTTGCCAAGGAATGGCGCACCGATAAATATCTTCGACGCCTTGAAGCGCTTTTGGCGGTGATGGACAAAAAACAGGGCTTGATAATAAGCGGCACCGGCGATGTTATTGAACCGGATGATGGTATCTTGGCGATAGGTTCAGGCGGCCCTTACGCGCTGGCGGCCGCTCGTGCCTTAAAACAGAACACTAAACTCGATCCAAAAACTATCGTGGAGAAATCGCTGTTAATTACCGCCGCTATTTGTATATATACTAACAGTAATATCACGGTTGAAACATTATGAAAGAAACTGCAACAATCGCTCAGGAAGAATTCGACGGCAAGAATGAACTAACGCCTAAAGCCATAGTCGCCGAACTTGACAAATATATTATCGGGCAAGACAAGGCCAAAAAGATGGTGGCTATAGCTATTCGTAATCGTTGGCGGCGCCAGAAAATAACCGGACCGATAAAAGATGAAATTATGCCCAATAATATTATCATGATAGGTCCTACCGGCGTTGGCAAAACCGAAATCGCTCGTCGTTTGGCCAATTTGACCGGTGCTCCATTTATAAAAGTCGAAGCATCCAAATATACGGAAGTCGGATATGTCGGCCGCGACGTCGAATCGATGGTTCGCGATCTGGTTGATTTATCGGTTAATATGGTGAAGCGCGAGAAAACCAGCGAAGTTGAAGCCAGGGCATCCGAATTAGCCACGGAACGTCTTTTAGATATTCTTTTGCCAACCAGCTCGGCTTCATATAAAACCAAAAGGCCTTTAAACGATGAGCAAATCAAAAAAAGTCAAGCGACGCGCCAGAAATTAAAAAAGCAACTTGAAGCCGGCAGTTTAAATGACAGGGTTATAGAACTTGATGTCCCCAATGACAGGTTCCCTATCGTCGAAGTGTTTTCGCCTATGGGGATTGAAGAAATCGGCATGAATATTCAGGATATGTTTTCCAACATGATGCCGCGCAAAACCCGCAAGCGAAGAGTAACTGTCGAAGAGGCTCATCGTCTGCTGACACAGGAAGAATCTGCCAAGTTAATCGATTTTGATGAGGTCATCTCAGAGGCGATTTACAGGGTCGAAAATTCCGGCATTATCTTCGTGGATGAAATTGACAAAATCGCCGGCGAATCATCCAAAACCGGGCCGGACGTTTCCCGCGAAGGAGTTCAACGCGATATCCTGCCGATTGTCGAGGGAACCAACGTGATGACCAAATATGGCATGGTGAAAACCGACCATGTGCTGTTTATCGCCGCGGGCGCTTTTCACATATCTAAACCATCCGATTTAATACCTGAATTACAGGGAAGATTCCCGATAAGGGTCGAACTCGATCCGCTTACCGAGAAAGATTTCGTCCGTATATTGACTGAGCCGGAAAATGCCCTAATCAAGCAATATAGTGAGCTTCTGGCCACCGAAAACATCGAGATTTCGTTCGACAAAACCGGTATCGAGGAGATTGCTCGAATTGCCGCCGAGGTCAATTCGCGCACCGAGAATATCGGCGCCCGGCGCCTTCATACGGTTATGACTACCCTGCTTGAGGATTTCATGTATAACGCTCCAGACAGCAAAACAAAAAAAGTCAAAATAGACAAAAAGATGGTTTACAATACGCTTAAAGATATCGTGGAAAACGAGGATTTGAGCAGATATATCCTTTAAAGACCACCCATGTAACTGATTATATTAGGGTCGGCCCAACCTGAAATGGCCGGCCCTTTCGTTTAAAACTATCGGTATCGTTCTTTTTCATTACCGCGAAAATCAGGTAAAAGTCAAGACTTGTTCCGCCGGAAGTCTCCGCCATAAACGCGGGTTTTTTCATAGATATTTTCTCTCAAGGAAGTTAATTAAAATAAATTACAACATGGTAAAATCCTGGTTGTTGACCGCGGAGGCTGGTATTCCCCCAATTTAGAGACTGCCAAAAGGCTGACTGTCCGAAAAGTCGCTGTTCATTCGATAACGGACTCCGTCGAAACTGTTTCCATAAAATGTCCTTGGCCGTAAAATGATTTGAGTCCGAATATCCGTCTGAGGGCGTTGACCAGCTCCGAATTGTTGAAAGGTTTCGCAAAGTACGCATCAGCGCCCGCCGCAATCGCTTTCTCTTTGGAGCATAACCCCGTATGTCCCGTGATAACAATAACCGGCAAAAGCGGCGATAATTTCTTTATATCAGCAAGCAGCTGAAGGCCGTTGGTATTTTTCAGCATAAAATCGATAATCGCGGCGTGTATGGTTTCCATATTGAATACTTTAAATACATCATCGGCGCTGCTGGCCGTAAACACGATATATCTTTCCATCTCCAAACAAGTTTTGAGCACTTTCAAAACCGTTTCGTCGTCATCGACAATCAAGACACGCCGTCGTCCGCTGCAGGCCGCAAGAAATATTCTGGCTATAAATACGTTTTCGCTGACAGGTTCGCTTAAAATATCGTTTACGCCGTTCTCAAAGCAGTACCTGATAAAATCGGCATCCATAGACCGGCCAAGTAAAATAATCGGAATCCAACAATAACGGACCGACGTTCTTACAAAATTTAAAAAATCAATTTTAGTATACTGGATATCTTCGGGTGCTACCAAAATCAAGTCTATATTTTTATCTGTTTCAAGTATTCTGATTGCCTGGTTCGGCGTATCGAAAAGCACAAATTTAACATCCTGTTGGGCTGAAAAATAATCTATTAGATGCCGGTCGCGCCGCCAGATAATCTCCGATATTAATATCCTAATCATGCCACCTCCAATAGTCGAATAATTGGTCAACTATGTAATTATCGGAACCAAAAGATGGTATTTTAGTGTCTTCAAATAATATCCATGTATTGATAATTTGTCATAAATCATATAGGTAATTTACGATTATTTCAAGCCGTTGATGATTTTGATAATCGCATGCTTTATAGGCAATTAGGTTTTACATAGCCGCAAGTTAATAATTGAAACATGTCCAGGAGGAATTCCAATCATTTTGTCGACAAAATGCGTTTGACATGAAAAAAACGCTCAAAAGTTAAAAAGGTGAAATGATGAAGACTTCTCTAATTTCGGTCAATTCCGCCTAAGGTATGAATACTGAATCGATTAGGTCTTTTAAAATATGTAAATGCTCTATTATGAAATTTTAAGATAACTTTCTTGGCCTTATTGGCGATTGTTTATTTCGCGATGGTTTATCTATATCAGAGATTAAGGCTGGGCGTCCTGCCGCCGGTAATGATAAGTGTTTCATCGCTAATTTTAGGAGCGTCAAATTATAAATAGCCCCAGATTATTCTTAAAAACGGATTAACGGGGTTAGCGACACCGGGCACCACTATTGATAAGCCAAAAACCAAATCAACATCGGAAAAAATTAAAAATTTTTGGGAATAACTTACTTTCAATTTTCGTTGACTTAGCCATATTGATATATAATATTATAAAATTATGTTAGAAATAATGTTTTAGCGATAGAGGGTACCGATGAAAGGCCTTAAACCAGAAGAAATTAAAGTAATTGTCGCCACCGATTGCGGTTCCACCACAACCAAAGCAATCCTGATTGAGTACAGAGACGGCGAGTACCGCCTGATAGTCCGCGGCGAAGCTCCCACTACTGTAGAAGCGCCCTTTGAGGATGTCACCATGGGCGTGCTTAACGCTATCGGCGAAGTTGAAGAGCTCTCTGGAAGAAAAATCTTGGACGAAAACAACAAAATTATCAGTCCCGCCAAAGGGAATGTCGGCACCGATATTTATATCTCAACCTCATCCGCGGGCGGCGGTTTGCAGATGATGGTCGCCGGCGTTGTCCGTTCAATGACCGCCGAATCAGCCGAAAGGGCTGCGTTGGGAGCTGGCGCCATCGTTATGGATGTTATCGCCTCCAATGATAAACGCCTGCCTCATGAACAAATCGAACGTATCCGCCATTTGCGCCCCGACATGATTCTGCTTTCAGGTGGTATTGACGGCGGCACGACTACTCATGTGGTCGAGTTGGCCGAACTGATTTCCGCGGCCGACCCCAAACCGCGTCTTGGCACCGGTTATAACCTTCCGGTTATATATGCCGGTAATGTAGATGCCCGCGAAGCGGTCAAGGAAACGTTGGGCAACAAAACCGCACTCGATATTGTCGATAACCTTCGACCGGTGCTCGAACGCGAAAATTTGTTGCCGGCCCGCGAAAAAATCCACGACCTGTTCATGGAACATGTTATGGCGCAGGCCCCTGGCTATTCCAAGCTGATGACCTGGACCGATGCTCCAATAATGCCAACTCCCGGCGCGGTCGGCCTTATTATGAAAACAATCTCCGACCTTGAAAATATCGAAGTCGTCGGCGTGGATATCGGCGGCGCCACCACCGATATCTTCAGCGTGTTCCGCCCCGATGGCAAAGAGGGTATATTTAATCGCACGGTATCGGCCAACCTCGGTATGAGCTATTCGGTATCCAACGTATTCGCCGAAGCCACCCTGCCCAATGTTA
>JAAYTW010000125.1 GCA_012517955.1 Candidatus Zixiibacteriota bacterium
GGTTCGACCGGGATATTTCTGACGGAATCGCAGGGGAAACGATTCTTAAAATATGTCGGGACGAAAGATAACTTTATTCCCAAACGGTATGGTATCTATTCTATCGAGGATGGTTGGGACAGCGCTCATGTGCGGGCTGTGTTGGGACTTGATATCGTGAATACGAACTTGATAAAGAGGCGGAAATTTAGGGTGGTCGCCGATTGCGTAAACGGGACAGCATCGTATGTGGCGGCCGAATTATTCAATGGGTTGGGCTGTTCGCTTAAACTGATTAACGCCATTCCCGATGGCAGATTCCCCCGGCCGCCGGAGCCGACGCCTGAAAACCTGAAGGCACTTGGGCGGGCGGTCAGATCGCATAAAGCCGATATCGGGTTCGCGTTCGATCCGGATAGCGACAGGCTCGCGATAGTCAACGAAAAGGGGCAGCCAATAGGCGAGGAATTCACGCTGGCGCTGGGGATGCGTTATATTCTTAAAAAGAAAAAAGGGCCGGTTGCCGTGAATTTGTCATCCTCGATGATTAACGATTTTGTGGCCAAAGAGGCGGGGGTTAAAATCTATCGGACTAAAGTCGGCGAAGTGAATATAACGGAGAAATTGATTAATGTCGGTGGGGTCGCCGGCGGCGAAGGCAACGGCGGATTGATTTATCCATACCTTCATTATGGCCGCGACGCGATTCAGGCCGCGGCGATAATACTGGCTTACTTGGCCGAATCGAAAAAATCAATCACGGCGCTGGTTGCGGAATTTCCCCGAACATTTATGATAAAAAGGAAAATCGCCGTCTCCGATAAAGGAATCGATTTCGCAAAAATAAAAAAGACCTATGCTGGCGAAAGAATTGATACCAGGGACGGATTAAAGATAACATTTGCGGATGGCTGGGCGCAGGTCCGGATGTCTAATACCGAACCAATCGCCAGGATAATGGCCGAGGCATATAAACCGGAGAGAGCGGTTCAATTGGCCGACTCGCTGATGAAATTAATTAAATAGGATTACTGGAGCGGCTATGTGCGGTATTATAGGATATATAGGGGATAAAAACGCGGTTCCGATAATGATTGAAGGATTAAAACGGCTCGAGTATCGAGGATATGATTCGGCCGGGGTAGCGTTTATTCAAGATTCGAATGTTATTTTCCAAAAAACCGCGGGAAAAATCGCCGCGCTGGAGAATTTAATCAAAGAAAAAGACTATTTTACGACTTTAGGAATCGGTCATACGCGCTGGGCCACCCATGGCGAACCGACCGATATCAACGCTCATCCGCACTTAGATTGCACCGGTAAAATCGCGGTGGTGCATAACGGCATTATCGAGAATTATTCAAGTTTGAAGAAATTTTTAATGAAGAAAGGGCATAAATTCGTTACGGAAACCGATACCGAAATTCTGGCGCATCTTATTGAAGACCAATATGAAGGCGATATACTGGAGGCTGTCCGAGCGGCTTTAACGCAGGTTGAAGGTACCTATGGTATCGCGGTTATTTGCAAAGATAATCCCGACAGGATTATCGCCGCCCGCAACGGTTCGCCTTTGGTAATCGGCCGCGGCAACGGCGAAAATTTCGTGGCTTCGGATGTGGCGGCTATCCTTCGCCACACTAATCAGGTAGTCTATTTGGCCGACCAGGAGATTGCCGAAATTACTTTGAACAATTTTACGGTTTCGACTCTCGATAAACTTCACGTAAGTCCTAAAATTCAAGAAATTTCGTGGTCGCTGGACATGATTGAAAAGGGAGGTTATCCCCATTTCATGCTCAAGGAAATCATGGAACAGCCGACGACGCTGCGCAACGCTATCAGGGGACGGCTCGATTTTGCGGCCGGCACCGCCAGGTTAAACGGCTTGAACCTTCAGTACAAGCAGTTAAATAAAATTGACAGAATCATCATTTCCGCCTGCGGAACATCCTGGCACGCGGCATTAATCGGCGAGTATCTGATAGAAGAATACGCCAGAATTCCGGTTGAGGTGGAATACGCTTCCGAATTTCGCTATCGCAGCCCGATTATTAACCCGGGGACTATCGTTTTTGTGATTTCCCAATCTGGAGAAACAATTGACACGCTGGCATCGCTTAGGGAAGCCAAGAGGAGAGGGGCTTGCTGTCTGGGAATCTGCAACGTGGTCGGGTCGACGATAGCGCGTGAAACCGACGGCGGCGTGTATATTCACGCCGGACCGGAAATCGGGGTGGCTTCCACTAAGGCCTTTACGTCGCAGATTACGGTTTTATCATTAATTACGATACTATTATCCAGAATGCGCAATATGTCGTTTGAGAAGGGGGAGGAGCTAATAAGGGCGCTTCAGACCGTGCCGGATCTGGTGGCCAGCGTTTTGCAAAAAAACGATGAGATTAAAAAGATTGCTGAAAAATATGCCGGCATGAATAATTTTCTTTATTTGGGAAGAGGGGTCAACTTTCCGGTGGCTCTGGAGGGCGCCCTCAAGTTGAAAGAAATCTCCTATATCCACGCCGAGGGCTATCCGGCGGCGGAAATGAAACACGGCCCGATTGCCCTGATAGACGAAAACATGCCGGTGGTGGTTATAGCGCCACAGGATTCGGTTTATGACAAGATATTATCGAATATTCAGGAAATAAAAGCCCGTAAGGGCAACGTTATCGCCATAGCAACTGAGGGTGATACGCATGTGGCTTCGATGGTTGATGATGTTATTTATATTCCAAAGACAAACGATTTCGTACTTCCGCTGTTGACCATTATCCCGTTGCAAATTTTGGCTTATCATATAGCGGTGCTTCGGGGATGTGATGTGGATCAACCGCGTAATCTGGCGAAGAGCGTGACAGTCGAATGATATAAACAGCAGTCAACAATCAAACGGGAGGAAAAGGGGCGCGTATGTTTGAAGAATTACCGCTCAAGCAACGCTTGATCAGCGAGAGCGAACGGCTCTTGCAGATGTATCATCACCAGCAACTATCTTTAACCGATATTGCCGAAAAGTACGGGTGTACCCGGCAATACATTCAGATGATTTTCAAAGAATTGGGGATCGACCGCCGGCCGCGGCTGTTGGCTCTTCGAAGTAAACCAAGGAGGCATAAGAACAAGCATGGATTCACGGAGGATGATGACCAGTATATCAGATTAAATTATACGATTAAAAACGACGCCGAAATCGCCCTATATCTTAACAAACCGGTAAAAGCTGTCACCTACAGGCGTTTGGTTAATTTGAAGTGTCGGAAAACGGCCAGACGGAATTTTACGAAAGTCGAAAATCGTTTTATCATCAACAACTATAAAAAACTATCGGATGGGGCGATTGCCAGAGCCTTGAATAGGTCGTTGGTATCGGTGGCTCATCATAGAAATAGAGTACTTCACAGGGTGAAACGAGCGACCAGAAAACGGGTCGGAGGCGATAATGAATTTACTTTAGGTAATCTTGCGTCCGCGGTTCATGAACGAATGACCGGTTTTATGAATCAGTCGAAGTTTTCCGATGATATAAATCGAGTCGACCCGGCGCATCTTTATGGCCAGGATTTAAATGTATCGAAGGAAAATGCTGAAAATATTTAAAATGCCCGAAATTGTGCTTGACATAGATTCGACCTGATAATAAGCTGATTTCAAGTAAAAATAACGCGGTGCCTTCACGGTTAAAAGGGAAGATGGTGCGAAGCCATCACAGCCCCGCTACTGTTAACGGCATCCGGGGGTACTTGTCACTGTCTAAAGCGGGAAGGCAAGTATCCATGTTCGGCCGTAAGTCAGGAAACCTGCCGCGTTAATGATTAATGTGCGAGACCTTCGCGGGAAGGGCAGGCATGGTGATTTGCTTTCATGAATTCCTCCGGAAGTCCCGGGGGATTTTTTATTCACCGGCGCTAATCATATTGATTCTGGCATTGCCGCATTTATTGTTAGGCCAGGAAATCCTTAAAATCTACGGCCAGGTTATTTCCAGAGATGGGGCAATGTCGGGAGTATCGGTAGTTCTCGATAAGACGCCTTATAACAGCCTGACCGATAATAATGGATTCTATTATTTTTATAATATACCAGTCGGGATCTACTCGCTTTCTTGCCGCTTGAATTTTAATCATTATAAGTTGGCGGAGGATTTGATAGTGGAGGATGGGCCGGCTATAAGGCGCGACATTTATCTTGATGAGGGCGTAATAAATATCGCTCCAATCGTAGTAACGGCCAACCGGTATGATAATAAGGCAAACAGGCAAGAAATCGCGATTGATTTACGCGAAAAACCGGCGAACGTTTCCGAAATTATCGCGAAAATACCTGGCCTGAATGTGTTGGCCGCAGGTGATGGCGGTGAATTGTATGTCGCGCCAAACGGCGCCCGGCCGGAGGCCTTGGAAGTATATGTTGACGGCCGAAAAATCAATTCGATACTTACCGGAAAGGCCGACCTAAATCAAATACCGCTGGGGGCGCTAAGGCGAGTGGAATATTATCCGACGGCCGGCGCAATCAACGAAAATGGCGGCTTGGCAGGCCGACTTGATTTTATCAGCGGAAAACGCGCCGATGAGGAATATTTGTCGATAGGAGCGTCGGGCGGTTCGTTCGGGCGAAGCGATTATGACGCGCGATATAATCAGTCAATTCCAGGCTATGGAAATATAGAGATAGGCTGGGAGCATTCAAAAAGAAAAAACAATTATAAATATATCGATTACTTTGGAGAGCAGCAAATTCGGCGGAATGCCGATTATCGTTCAGATAAAGTGTACTTTGGTTACGCCGCGTGTGTAAAAGAGATGCTGATAAAATTATCAGGGTACGGATATGACGGGTCAAACGGAATTCCGGGCAAAACGGTAACACCGTCTTTAAACGCCAGATCGGACAAATTTACATTGTCGACGGGGGGTGAAGTCGGTTTGTCCGTCAAAAAGGTGGGCGCGATAAACATGAGATATTCTTACCAAAATAGGAAAACCGAATATCGCGATTCGGTGGGTATCACGCCATATTTGACCCAGTATAACGAATTGGAGAACACGCTGGAGCTTTCGGTAAGCTGGAATAAGGTCGGCAACTTGCGGCCGGAGTCGCGATTCGCGATAGCAAGCGAAAAGCTTGAGGGTAAAGATAACCTGCGGCCCGCATACGCGCTTGGAATTGTAAAGAGAAATATCTTGGGACTGGGCGGTGGAATCGGATATAGTGATAAATTATCGCCGCTCAATATCGAATGTGGCATATCGGGTGGTGCGGACAAGGTTAAAAAACAAATCTATTCATCATATGGCGGGCGCTCATCGTTGTGGGTCGAACATGGATTTAAGCTGGGCATGAATTTATCCTATGGTAAATCGTACCGGTTGCCTGGATTGGCGGAACTCAACTGGAAAGAGGACGTATTTGTAATCGCGAATCCTGATTTGAGGCCGGAGCGGTCTTTCCAAGGTTCAATCGGAACGTTCGCCGAGTTTCCGGTATGGGGGCGATGGCGATTATCGGCGGAATACCGAGACGTCAGATATCGTGATTTAATTTACTGGCGTCGTTCTCAGGGGTTACGTTATAAACCGGTGAATATCGCTCGTTCGGATTGTTTTGCCGCCTCGTATACTGTCTTATATCGTTCTCCTGGAGAAATAGCCTCAGTTGAGTTTTCGCGAGTCAATTCAGTTTCATTGAATCGAGAAGAAGGGCAACCATACTACGGAAAGCGGGTGATATTCCAGCCATCATACGTGAATAGAATCCGTGTTAGTATCAGTTATGAGTTGCTATCGGCGCAGCTTGAAATTCAGGATGTCGGCGAAAGATATTATCTTGAAGAAAACACCAAAGCCTTAGCGCCCTATACATTGATAAATTTGGGCGTCGATTTGCATTTTAGGATAGATCGGCTGACGTTGGGGTTGAAATTCAAAGCCGATAATATCACGAACACCAGCTATGAACTTCTGGAATATCAACCCATGCCGCCGCGGACATGGGGTTTTGGTTTGGCAATCAAGATATGAGGTTTTTTCTATGAAAAGGATTCTGACGATTATATTCGTTTTTATAGTTTGCGATTCGGTTTTAGGACAACGTTGGGCGTATGTCTTAAATGGCAATGCCGAAACGCTGTCCAGAATAAACCTTCAAACGGGCGAGGTCGTAAATCACATAGTAAACACCGGCCCGGTGCCGAATCAGGTATCTTATTATGATAATATGCTTTATGTCGTGAATTCCGGGTCGGCCAGTCTTCAGGCGATAAGCCCAGCATATAATATGACTGTAGCCGAAATCCGATTGCCTATTAATTCCAATCCGCTTAACGTTGCGTTTGAAAATGGATTTGCTTTCATCAGCGGTTTTTTATCAAACAGTGTTTATAAGGTAGACCTAAGTTTAAATCGAGTGGTCGATACTTTCGCGGTCGGGCAGTCTCCGGCCGGATTGATTGTTGTCGATGACGTACTGTATGTTTGTAACACAGGGTTTAATCCGGTTAATTTTACCTACGGACAAGGATCGATATCGGTTATAGACATCGACGACGGACAAGAATTGGCCCGCGTGAATGTTGGTATCAATCCGCAGGCGGCAGTTGAGGGTCCGGACGGACTAATCAATGTGATTTGTACAGGCAATTACTCTACGGTAACCGGGAGTGTTCACTTTATTGAGCCATCGTCACAAGCGCCGGTCGATACGATATTTATCGGAGGCGAACCGTTTTGGCCGGTACTTAACAATGTCGGCCGATGCTATATCAGCGCTGGAGGGTGGTCGGGACAGGGGAAAGTGTTTTGTTATGATGCTCTAACGCGGCAAGTATTGAGGGATTCAAGCAACCCGATTTATGTTGGAGCCGGCGCCATGGGGCTGGCGATTGATTCGATGGGAATATTGTATTGTGCCGCTCAGCAGGGGAATTCGGTCAGCAAGTTTAATAATCAGGGGCAATTACTTAGTTCTTTTTCGGTCGGCGGGGGGCCTGTATCGATTACGATTATCGACCAAAGTAATTTCATTGACAATGGCCTGGTTGTCAATCCCGCGGCCATAAAATTAGGATTTCCCTACCCTAATCCATTTAATTCGCAAATAGTTATACCGATTAAGGGGCGTTTTGATATTAATTCTCATCAAGAGATAGAAATCATAGATGTGGGGGGTAGATTGGTAAAATCAATTGCCGTATCGGGCGGCCATGAGGAGGCCGTATCCGTGATTTGTGATGGCAGCGATGATGAAGGGCACGAAGTCTCCACGGGTGTGTATTTTGCGAAATTGACTGGAACCAAGTCAACGGCCAGATTTGTTTTAATTCGATAAAATTCTTGCGTCGATAGTTTTATATATTTATATTAAGTTTTGGAGGAAATATGAAAGATAAAATACACCCGAAATATTACCAAACCAGAATCACCTGCGCTTGTGGCAATGTTATCGAAACCCGGTCGACCGTGAAGGATATCTCGGTGGAAATATGTTCCAACTGTCATCCATTTTTCACGGGGAAACAAAAATTGGTCGATACAGCGGGACGAGTTGACAGATTCAAGCGCAAATATAGTCAGAATAGTTAGATAAGCCAAAGCGGCGTTTTAGGGGCGCCGCTATTTCATTTCCAATAATACTGTTTAGATGAGAAAATATATACAGGCAATGGCGATTCCCTATTTATGGGTTGATAAAAATGTCGGAGGCCAGGCGGTTATTGAAGGCGTTATGATGCGTTCGCCGGCCCGGATATCGACATCGGTAAGACAACCCAACGGCGATATCGTTACATTGACCGAGCCATTTGTATCGCTTACGAAGCGAGTTAAAGTATTAGGATGGCCGATTATTCGGGGGATTATATCATTTTTCGAGATGCTTATACTGGGAATCAAGACTCTTAATTATTCGGCGGAAATCGCGGCGGTAACGGCTAACGGCGAGGATAACCCAAAAGGCCCGGTATCGAAAAAGATTACTTTTTCGATTATTTTGGCGATGGTGTTCGCGTTGGCCGTGGGAATCGGTTTCTTTTTCTTTTTGCCATTGCTTTTAGCGCAGTTGATAGGAATTCATAGGACCGCATTTGGATTCAATATAATCGCCGGTATAATCAGAGTGGCGATTTTTATCGCTTATATAAAGGCAATTGCCGGTTTTAAGGATATTCAGCGTGTATTCGCATACCATGGAGCCGAACATAAATCGATTTACGCGTTTGAGAATGAGCTTCCTTTGACGGTGGAGAACGCCTCTAAATTTTCGACGCTTCATCCACGATGCGGTACCAGCTTTTTGCTTATCGTGGCTTTATTCGCCATATTTGTGTTTTCCATTTCAGATACGATATTCGCGATTATAATAGGCCATCAACCGATGTTGCTTCAAAGATTCGCGGTCCATTTTTCACTTCTGCCATTGATTGCCGGAATTTCCTATGAATTACTCAAATTGTCGGGCAGGACCCGCGACAACAAAATCACGAAATTTCTTGTCGCGCCGGGGTTATGGCTTCAGACCATTACCACCCGCGAGCCTGACGCAGGCCAGCTCGAGGTTGCGATAACCGCCTTGAAATCTTCGATTGAGGGAACCGAACTGGAACCGAAACCACTAACTTCATAAGGTTATGGCATATGTCAATTATCGAATTGCTTAAACCGTTAAAGACGCGTTTGGAGGAGTTGGATAAAAAGTTGTCCGACCCTCAGATTATATCCGATCAAAACGCCTATAAGAGCGCCGCCAAGGAGAGGGCCAAGCTGGTAACGATAATCAACATGGGAGATGAATATCTCAAAATACTTAAAACAATCGATGACGACGAGCAGATATTGAAGGAAGACGGCGAGAGCGAGTTGGCGGCGATAGCCCGAGGAGAGCTGGAAACGCTTCGTTCTCAAAAAGAGAATATAGAAAAGCAGCTTGAATTAAAACTGCTTCCTCAAGACCCCGACGATGACAAGAGCGTTATCGTTGAAATAAGGGCCGGGACCGGCGGGGAAGAAGCGGCGCTATTTGTGGCTGACTTGTTCCGGATGTATTCCCGTTATGCTGAACATCGTGGCTGGAAAATCGATATCCTCAATTCCAATCCGACCGGTATGGGGGGATTCAAAGAAATCAGTTTTTCGATAGAAGGCGATGATGTTTATGGAGATTTAAAAATGGAATCCGGCGTTCATAGGGTGCAACGCGTGCCGGTCACGGAAGCGTCGGGAAGGTTGCATACATCGGCGGCGTCGGTAGTGGTGTTGCCGGAAGTGGAAGAGGTTGAGTTAAAAATCGACCCGAATGAATTACGCGTGGATGTGTTTAGATCGTCGGGACCCGGGGGACAATCGGTAAACACCACTGATTCAGCGGTGAGAATTACCCATATACCTACCAATACGGTGGTAACCTGTCAGGATGAGAAGTCGCAGTTGAAAAATAAAGTGAAAGCCATGAAAGTCCTTCGCGCCAGGCTGCTCGATAATTTAAAGTCGCAACAGAACGCCAAAATTTCGGCTACTCGGCGAACAATGATTGGTTCGGGCGACCGTTCGGAAAAAATTCGCACCTATAATTATCCGCAAAATAGAGTAACCGACCATCGAATAGGCCTGACATTGTACAATCTCGGTCAAATAATCGATGGCGAGCTTGACGAATTAATTGAGGGAGCCAAAAAATATATTCTCGAAAACAAGATGAAAATAGCTGAACAGGGCAAGGAGAGCGTAGAAGAAGTTGGCTAAAACCACAATTGTCAGGATAATCGTATCCGCGGTTTTGACTATCGTGCTTTTAGGGGTATCGCGGAAAATGTCGACTCGCAATCCGCAGGAAATAATCCGCGAATTCGATGGAATCAAAGCTATCCACACGACAATCACCGAAAGCAAGCTGGGGGTGATGCCTGTCGTTAAGGTGATTTTAAGCGGCAACGGCGCCGAACAAGTAAGCGGTAGACTATACTATACGGTCGATGAAGGAGTCGAGCAATCGACCGTGATGAATTTTTCCGATGATCGGACTTTGGTGGGAAATCTCCCTGTGGGGGAAATAGGAAAGCGCCTTTACTATAGAATAGAGCTGACCCAAAACGGCGATTTAAAAGCCTCGCTGGCCCCGACCGATATGCGGGGGTATTTACTGAAATATAAAGGGCCGGTGTCGGCTTTTGTGTTAATACCTCATATCTTATTGATGTTTCTCGGTGTGTTTTTTTCGTTTATCGCCCTTTTTTATGGATTCGATTTGCTGCTTGGCAGAAATAAAATCAAGCAGGCGGCAATCGCGGTGCTGTTATCGTTTTTTTGCGGGTTTATCGGTGGCGTGCTGATTGGCATTGAAGTCAGCCATGAAGTATTCGGCGGCAGCGGTTGGGGCGGTTGGCCCGTCGGAAATGATGTGACTGATACAAAAACGGAGATATTTTTATTGTTTTGGTTGATAACGATGATATTCGGTTGGGCGGGGTTAAGCGGGCGCGAGTTGAAGGTTTCCAATAAAGTTTTCGGCACAATGATAATTATCAGTTTCGTCGTTACGCTGGCGGCTTTTTTGGTCCCCCATTCGATATCACTATGACAGATATAAATAAACTAGCCGCCAAAGCACTACAAAAAACATTCGACCTGCGCGCCTCCTATGCGGATTTTCGCGTGGTAGAAACGCGGTCGCAGAGGCTGGGATATTCTGATGGCAAACCGGAAGAAGTCGAAGAATCAACCGACCGCGGCTTCGGAATCAGAGTCATCGTCGACGGCGCCTGGGGATATTGTTGTTCGGCCGATCTCGATGAGAAAGAAATAATTCGAGTCGCTCAAAAAGCGGTTGAAATCGCCAAAGCCTCCGCCGTTTTAAAAAAAACGCCGGTTGAATTGGCGGCCAACGGTAGTTATCAAGAATCTTTTATTTCCCCGCATAAAATAGATCCCTTTACGATATCGCTTCCCGAAAAACTGGATTTTCTTTCCTACATAGATGAACTTCAAGGCAATAATCCTGGAATCAGCGGACGCGATAGTTTTCTGGATTTTCGCAGGACTATTAAGGATTTCTATAACAGCGAAGGCACGGCCATTCATCAAGAGTTAATCCACAGCGGACTCGGCTTGAGCGTGAGCGCCGGCGCTGGACGCAATCGGTCAACACGAAGTTATCCGGCTAATGAGGGAGCATATGAATGCAAGGGATACGAACTTCTGGATGAATTCGATTTCAAAGTCGATATCCCAATAATCGCCGAACAAGCGGTTGCGTTATTGAACGCGCCCACGTGCCCGTCAAAAATCTGCGATATAGTCTTAGATGGGTCTCATATGGGATTGGTGATTCACGAATCCATCGGGCATCCATTGGAACTGGACAGGGTATTCGGCAGCGAACGGAATTTTTCGGGCGCTAGTTTCGCCTTTCCCGATAATCTGGATAACCTGCAATACGGCTCATCTATCGTAAATGTGACCGAAGATCCAACCTCGCCTTACGGTCTGGGAAGTTTCGGTTTCGATGATGAGGGAGTGAAAGCCCATAAAGTCGATTTGGTCAAGAACGGGATTCTGGTGGGGTATATATCGTCGCGGGAGACTGCCCGAAAAATAGGTCGAACTTCTTCCGGTTCGCTTATCGCAGAAGGCTGGGGGAATATCCCGATAGTGAGGATGACCAACACGAATCTTCAACCGGGGACTTTATCGTTCGAGGAATTAATCGGCGGTATTGACGATGGATTATATTTGCAGACGACGTCGTCATGGTCAATAGATGACATGCGGCAGAATTTTCAATTTGGCTGCGAGATTGGTTGGTTAATCGAAGGCGGTAAGCTTACCACGATTGTAAAAAATCCCAGCTATGGTGGAAATACGATAGCTTTTTGGAATTCTTGTGATGGTATCGGCGATATTTCGCAATGGCGTATCTGGGGGACCCCCAATTGCGGCAAAGGGCAGCCGGGGCAAAACGCGCGTACTGGTCAAGGCGCGGCGCCGGCCAGATTCCGACAGGTGAAAGTGGGCGTTTGATGAGTAAAATCCTCGAAATATTCGAGAGATGTTTGAAAAAATCAAAAGCCGAACAGACCGAATTAGTTTGTGAAGCGGAGGAATTTTATCTTACCAGATTTGCCGATAGCGTTATCCATCAGAATTTGGGACGCAAGGATCATACGATTTGGTGTAGGGCGATAAATGGACAAAAAGTCGGAATCGCATCCGGCAACGAGGTGACGGAAGAGGCTGTCGATAACCTGATTAAGAAAGCAAATGAAATTAGTTTATGTCAGCGCGATAATCCTTTGTTCCCGGGGCTTGTCAAATCGCCTGCCGCTCCCGAGGGCCGAGGTTTTTTCAAAGCGACTGCCGAATGTTCAGCAGAATATCGAGCCGGGACAATAAAAGAGATTTCGGATATTGCTGCTGATAAAAGGTTGCTTGTAAGCGGGATGTACCAGACATCGCGGACCGAATTGATAGTTGTCAATTCCAAAGGAACCCGCCAAACGGGAAGCGCAACCGAGGCGAAGATATCGATAACTGCCGGCGATAATGATGGGCGGGCTGGTTTCGCTCAAGCTTATTCGCGGGATATCGGTAAAATTGATTTCCAGGGTTTGGCGGAAAGGGCTATAGGCAAAGCTCGACAAGAAAAAGAGCCAATCGCTATCGAACCCGGTGAATACTCGGTGATTCTCGATCCGGAAGCCGTGGCCGATTTCCTTTTGTTTCTGGGTTTTCTCGGTTTTGGCGGGAAAAGCTTATCGAGCAAGCGAAGTTTCATGGCGAATAAAATCGGTACACAAATCATGTCGGACAAAATCAGCATCACCGAAGACCCGGGCAACCCGGAAATCGGATATATCGGTTTCGATTTTGAAGGGGTTCCGCGCCGGCGCGTGGAACTGGTGAAAAACGGTATCGGCATGGGGGTGGTGAACGACTCGCTTTACGGAAGCCTTAACGGTACCGGTTCAACCGGCAACGCGCTTCGACCCGGCAATAATTTCGGCCCGTATCCGGTCGCGATGGTGATGGAACCGGGCCAAAAGACGACAGACCAGATAATCGCGGAATCGGAAAAAGCCATATGGATTACTCATTTTTGGTACCTCAATTATTTAAACCCAATGAATGCTTCGGTGACTGGTACTACCCGCGACGGAACGTTTTTAATAGAAAATGGTAAGCTTGCGGCGAGAGTTGTCGATATGCGAATCGCTCAATCAATGCTTGAAGCATTCAACAACGTTGATGATATTTCCTCAGAGCGCCGATTGGTGCCCAAGTATGGGTCGCTGATGTATGTGCCGGCACTGAAAATACGTGATTTCACATTTGTGTCAAAAGAGTAGTATGAGATATTCAGCAATCGCAATGTTGTTGATGCTGATTTTTTTTCAATCATTAACCCAAGCCCGAACGAATGAGGGGATAGCGCGGGTCGGGTTTACATACCTGCCTACAGGCACCATGAAAATGCCTGCTGATGTTGAGGGGCGGACGTTTTACGACAGCTTTGCTTTGAGAATCGATTTATCTTATGCGGTTTCAGATTATCTTGAGATAGGGCCGGGTATTGAATTCATTAATAAGAAAGTGAACCCGGATGCCACATTTTCTTCAAAAATAAGCGTAATCAGCGCACTGGCCGATGCCAGATTCAGCTATCCGATGACTGATTCGGGTTCAAGCAATTTCGTGGTCGGTTTAGGAACGGGAGTTTGCAAATTAACCGAAAAAGGGAGTGGTTCGGCGACGGGACCGAACATATATGGGATAATCGGATTTGACATCGGGCTTGGGAAGGATATGGGCTTGGATTTGCTGCTCAGATATGGTTTCGCGCGGGCCGAACTTGAGAATATCAGAGAATACCGCTATAATGGTTGGGCGTTACAAACAGGACTTAATTACAGGTTTAAATTATGAACAAAGATCGTCGGAGATTTTTGAAAATCCTGGGAATTATCGGCGCGGGATTGTTGGCTGGGGTGCCGAAATTGTCTTTGGGGGATAGCTCAGTAAAACCATCTGTACCTGATACGCCTGTTTCGTTACCGCCGGGCGGGAGATTCAACTCGCCCCGCGGAGGTTGCACCGATTCCGGAATTACGCTTCTGGAAAAAGGACCATGGAGCGGTCGCTGTTTTGTCGATATAGTATGATTTATGGCCATTTTCGTTGGCGAATTGTTGGGTAGTTGTATCGAACGTCTCCGGCGATGCGGTATCCCAGATCCAGAGATTTCTGCTCGTCTTATAATCCAAAAACATCTTAAAAAAACTCCGGTACAAATGCAATTGGCTTACAACGAGTCGGTTGCCCCAGAATTGGTTATTAGAGTGGAATCCGATATAACCCGCCGTATCGAGCGTTACCCGCTTCAGTATATTTTGGGCGAGGTCGATTTTTTCAATATCAAATTGAAAGTCGATGAACGCGCATTGATACCGCGTCCGGAAACCGAAATCCTGGTGGGTGAAGCCATAAAAGCATCCGAGAAATTCCCTTCTCCGAAGATTCTTGATATCGGAACCGGTTCTGGAAATATAGCTATTGCTCTGGCCGCTAATATACAAAAAGCCCTGATTAGGGCGGTTGATATTTCGGCAAAGGCGATTGAATTAGCCCGAGAAAATGCGATTTTGAACGGGGTGAGCGACAGAATCGAATTTAACGAAAGTGATTGTCTCGATTCCGCCTGTTATCAAAAATTGGGGATATTTGATATCGTGGTCAGTAACCCAC
>JAAYTW010000126.1 GCA_012517955.1 Candidatus Zixiibacteriota bacterium
AATATTTCCTTGATAGAGTGTTTTGTCGAAACGAAAACAATATCATGGAATTTTCGGGGTTGGTGGATAATACTATGATGCCGCCCGCTTTTATTGTCGATACGATGCGGACAATTCTCTGGGACGATACGGTCTATTCCGCCCATCCGATGAAGATGGATATCGACTCGACTTTGGTCAGATTCAGCGATTTTGCGCTCGCCTACAAAGGCGGCAGGGCTGAAATGACCGGCACGATTACCTACGAAAATGAGATGGCATTAAACCTGAAAGCGGATGGGTTCGAGATTTCCCCCATTATGAAATATTTTGGCTTTAATCGAAAGCTGACAGGAGTGCTTTCTGGTCGGATGGCGGTGACGGGCGATTTCGATTTTCCGGTTATCAACAGCGATTTTTCTATCGATGGTTTCGCGATAGATTCGGTTGTACAGGGGGATTTTCAAATCAAGGCATTTTACGACAATCGTCGTATTGAAGTGCAATCGGCTGAGATTATCGGGGAGGGTTTACGGTTTCAGATGTCCGGCATTTTTCCCGTGGAACTGTCGTTTAATTACAGCGGCGACAGGTTTCCCGACATGCCATTTGAGGCGCATCTTTCGGCCGATGGAACCGATTTGCCGTTCGTGCAGGTTTTTGTGCCGTCGGTGGATTATGTCCATGGCGATTATTCGGCGTCAGTTGAATTAAGCGGCACCTATTCGCGGCCCCTTGCCAGCGGGCAATTTTCGATAACCGACGGTTTGGTGAAATCCAAAGAATTGATTGATCCGATATCGGGCATTAATATCGCGGGCCGTATGGAAAACGATGTGATATACGTTGACCGAATTACCGCGTTTATCAATCAATCTAAAGGAGGGACAATCGGTCGTTTCGACGGATATCCGCTGCAAAGAAAAATCTCAGGGACGGCTCCAGGCAAAATAGAGGGCTCCGGAACTATAAAATTACTGGGAATCGGGTTGTTCGATTACAATCTTAACTTGGCCGGGCGAGATTGCGAGTTTTATACCGAATCATACGATATTCATGGCTTGGCTGATTTAAAATTGCATGTGACCGGATCTTCGCCGCCGGTTATAATGGGAACAATATATTTGACGCGTTTGGATATGAAAGAACCTTTCGCGACATTTTATGCGGGAATCAACGAAAAAACCGAAGTTCTTGAAGATTCCACCATGTGGAATTTAGCTGTAGATATCGTATCGCCGAATAATCTTTGGATTAAGAATTCCGACGCTGATATGGAAATGATGGGCACAGTACGGGTGCTGCGTAATGCCGGAATTCAGAATCTTCTTGGTCAATTGGATGTCATAAGAGGGAGTTTTTTCCTGTTTAATTACAAGTTTAAAATCCAGAGCGGCCAGATGAATTTTAATAATATCGCCTTGCTTGACCCGCAGATTAATTTCAATGTCAGCACGCGAATCAGGGAAACAACAGCTTCGGGGCTGACCGGGCAGATGAATCAAGGATATGATAACTTGGAGTTTTTAATAACGGGCACCTTATCCAAGCCCGAAATACATTCGGGCAGCGATTCAATATATTCGGACGAAAGCGTTCTCAAAATCCTTGTGGCTGATAGATTCAGTATCAATACAGGCACGGGGAAAAACGGAGGTTTAGGCGAAAGGCTGTTGGCAAATATGCTTGATGTGCTTTATAATCAGACTAATCGCATTCCTGTTTTCGATGAAATTGATATAAGCCCAAATGCCGACAGTCTGGGACAAACCCAGGTATCGGTCGCCAAATATCTTTCGCCGAAACTGTTTCTGCGTTACTCCAGAAGGGGGTTCTCCCAAACAACGGGCGAGACCATTGGAATCGAGTATATGTTTAATAATAATCTATCTTTTGAAGGGAAACAGGGCACGAAAAACGAAGGCATTTCATTTGACCTGAAACTCAAATATGAATTTTAGATTATTTTTTATAATTATATTGGTGATTATATTGGCGGGCGGCGCCGACGCCAGGAAATTTTCATACCGAAGACAGCTTATAAAAAAGGTCGAAATCGAGGGAAATCGAAATTTCTCGGATAATCAAATTAAACCTTTGATGCTTACAAAAGCTAATCATTGGTACAATATATTTTCGCGCCATCGGCTCTCCCGGCTTAATGTTGAAACCGACGCTATTTACATTAAAAGATTCTATGCCCAGAGGGGATATCTGTTTGCGTCGGTGGAGGCCGCCGCCGATTATTACAAAGATGATTCCAGCAAGGCGGTCGTCAAATTTCAAATCGATGAAGGCAAACTTGTATATGTTGATTCTGTCAAGGTCGAAGGTGGCAGGGAATCGATTAATTCCCACGTCCCCAAGTTGCTTGAGAAAATAGTTGTTCGTGAACCGGTGAACAACGACGCGGTTGTGGCGGCGGCCCAACGTATTCGCGATTTGTATGCCGATTATGGCTACCCTTTGGCTACGGTTAGACATTTTTATAATTATTCAAGCGATTCGACGCGCGCCGATATCGCTTTTCAAATAGCCGAAAGCAGTTGCGTGATAAACGGCCATATCAATATCGTTCAGGAGGGTGATTCGCGTTCCAAACAGAAAGCAATCACCCGCGAGATGACGGTAAGCCAGGGCGAGTTATACAGCCGTGCCAAAAATATCGAAAGCCAACAAAACCTATATTCAACGGGGTTGTACAAATCAGTCGATTTGAAGCGGGTTGGGGAACTTCGTTATATCGGTTCCGATACAGCAGTCGCCGACCTGGAGCTTCGGGTAGTCGGCCGCAAAAATAATTATATCAACTACAGCTTTGGAATTGGGCAGCAGCAGTATTTTAACGCAATGCTGTCAGTATTGCAATCATCTATAAGCATAGGGACTCGCAATCTCTGGGGGTTTGGAAGGAAATTGGAGTTTTCGGCCAAAACAAGCCACCAGTTGGCTAAAAGGGATGAGGATGTCAGGGTAATAAAGTTTAAGGATTTATTTTCCGATTTGCGTCTAAAGCCGGTTACGAATTTCGTTGGAATCAATTACACGGAACCGTGGTTTTTGGGGTTAAGGATGCCTTTGAATACGGGGATAGTATATGAAATCAGTACGAAAAATCCTATTATCGATAAATATTATGATAAACTGAGCGCTGAAATATCGGTGCTGAGAGGTATTGACAAATACACATCTTTAAGGTTCGCTCAGCGTTTTGAATATGTCAGTATCCGTGGTGTAAGCGACCAAGAAGCGCCGATTCTCAGGCTTGAGGGGCAAAATTCGATGAGACGTCGGTTCGCTGTTTACGGCCAGCGCGATACGCGGGATAATATTTTCGTTACGCAGTCGGGTTCATATTCCTACTTATCGCTCGATTATGTTGGGCACTACCTTGGCGGCGATTTTAGTTTTATTAAATCGGAATTTTCCTGGAGCCGGTACAGGTTGATTGGCAGAGAGAACATTTTCGCCACAAGAATTAGAATCGGCGCGCTCAAGGAGCTCGGGGCCGACGGCCGGTCGAGTACTGAAGATAGGTTTACTTTGGGAGGCGCAAAAACGATTCGTGGGTTTGCCGAAAACCGGATTGGGCCTAAATGGACGACGGCGGATAGCGTAGGCGCGAATCTTATTGGGAATGCAAAGGGAGGCCGGTTCTTGATTCTCGGGAATATAGAGGTAAGAAGGCCATTATTTTGGCGATTGGGGGGATCGGCTTTTATCGATGCGGGTAACGTCTATAACGAGATTAAAACAGCTAAGTTTGATGGAATTGTGACCAGCGCTGGATTAGGGCTTCAGTTTTTCACTTTAGTGGGGCCAATTAATTTTGAATATGGCTTTAAATTGCAAAGAAAGCTTGATTTGCAGGAGGGGTCATATCATTTGACCATCTTATATGCGTTTTAGGAAACCGATTATTGGAGTGACAATGAGCCAAACGCTTCCAAGTGCCGTAAAGCGTTGGCCATCCAGATATGAGTTTGATTGGTGTAACAAAGCTTATCATTATGCTATAGAGAAAGCCGGCGGCGTGCCGTTCGGATTATTCAATAGTGCGGGAAATCGAATAATTGCTGGATATCTGGAGATGATAGATGGGGTTTTATTCACGGGGGGAGCGGATTTACGTTCGAGATATTATCGGCAAAGCCAACATCCCACCACGAGCCCAGCGGGACCTGAGCGCGATTATTTTGAAATTGAACTGATAGGCGCCGCCATAAAAGCGAAAAAGCCCATTTTTTGCATCTGTCGGGGACACCAAGTGTTAAACACATACCTTGAGGGAACGCTTTATCAAGACCTGAGTCTGTTTCCGGCCGTACCCCTTGTTCACTCGGACTACAATCAAACAGGGAAGGTATTCCACGAAGTCAACTTGGTGAAAGACAGCCTGCTTTACGAAATAATCGGGAAAAACAAGATAACCGTAAACTCTAGTCATCATCAATTCGTTAAAGACCTCGGCAGAGGTTTGATGGCCACCGCGGTAGCTCCCGATGGGGTTATTGAGGGAATTGAAATGGCAGGTTTTCCTTTTTTGATAAGCGTACAATGGCATCCTGAGCGAATTTGGAACTTGCCGCATTCGCGTAAGCTTTTTAAGGCTTTCATTGCCCAATCTGCCAAAAAATAACAAGTTAGGGCGTATTCTTTTACCATAACTTTAATAAATGGGGCAAACCTTGACATAGACGAAATTAGTCTATAAATTGCGGCTGGAGGATTGAGATGAGAAAAATATATCTTGACCATAATGCCACGACATTTGTCCACCCGGAAGTATTTGATGAGATGAAGCCGTATTTTACGGAAAAATTCGGGAATGCCAGTTCGATTCACGAATTCGGAAGAATAGCCAAAGCGGCATTAGAGGATTCCCGCCAAAAAATAGCGGGATTTTTGGGCTGTAAACCAAAAGAGATAATATTCACATCGGGGGGAACAGAATCGGATAATCTGGCAATTAAAGGTGTAGCTTTCGCGTTGCATAAAAAGGGCAAGCATATAATAACCAGCGCCATTGAACACCATGCGGTATTGGAAAGCTGTCATTACCTGGAGAAAAATGGTTTTGAGGTTACGTATCTTAAACCCGATAGTTCGGGCAGAATATTGCCGGATACGCTAAAAAATGCCATTCGTAAGGATACGATTCTAACGACAATCATGCATGCCAATAACGAAACCGGCACGATACAGGATATCGCCGCGTTGGCCGGGATCGCTCACGAAGCTGGCGTAGCATTTCATTCGGACGCAGTCCAATCAACCGGCAAAATCCCTTATACAATTCCCGAACTTGGAGTTGATATGTTGTCGGCATCCGGTCATAAATTTTATGGTCCCAAAGGCGTCGGATTGCTGTATATCAGAGAAAATATTAAGTTGGTTCCGCTGAACCATGGCGGCTCTCACGAAAGCAATTTGCGGGCGGGCACCGAAAACGTGGCCGGAATCGTCGGTTTAGCCAAAGCGATTGAGATTGCGTATCGGGATATGAAGGTGGAGTACGAGCGTTTACAACGTATGAAAGATGCGTTTATCAGCGGTATGCGTTCCCGAATAAAAGATATAATGGTTATCGGCGACCAACAAAACTGCGTGCCTAATACGGTTAACGTTTCGTTTAATGGAATTGAGGGGGAATCGATAGTGCTTAGTTTGGATCTTAAAGGCATAGCCGTATCTTCCGGGTCTGCCTGCGCATCGGGTTCGATAAACGCATCGCACGTATTGTTGGCAATGGGGATTCCGCCGGAACAGGCTCATGGGGCGATTCGTTTTTCGTTTGGTCGAGCCAACGCTGAATCGGATATCGAATATATTCTTGAGATACTTGAGCGGGAAATCGCTAGGATTCGCGGGATATCGCCTTTATATGGTAAGGCTTAACCCACCGCGGGAATAAAACATATGAGCAAAGTGTTGGTTGCCATGTCGGGCGGCGTTGATTCGACAATGGCGGCATTTCTATTGGTTGAACGCGGTTTTGACGTAATAGGTATCACTTTTAAAAATTTCGATTTGAACGAACTTACCCCGCGGGATGCAAAACGCAATTGTTGTTCGATTGAACTTATCAATAACGCCCGCCAAGCCTGCGGCATGTTGGGTATTCCCCACTACGTAATTGATAGAACTGAGGTTTTTAGGCGAAAAGTACTTGACAATTTCCGCGATTCATATTTGCGCGGGCTTACGCCAAATCCTTGTGTACGATGCAATTCGCTGGTGCGCTGGCCGGAATTAATCAGTTTGGCCAATCAGATGGGCGCCGATTATGTGGCGACCGGGCATTACGCGAGAATCGGAAAACTCGGGGGAGAAAACCGTATTTTTAGGGCGCTGTCGGCCGGCAAAGATCAGTCATACGCGCTATGGGGCATCGAGGCCGGATATTTGAAGCGAACGATTCTTCCAATCGGCGATTACGAAAAAAGCGATATCCGAAAAATTGCGGCGCAACATGGTTTTGCAAGCGCCGAACAACCGGACAGTCAGGATATCTGTTTCGTTCCGGAAGGCAAGTACAGTGATTTATTCGGGAAGACGACCGCGGGTGATATTATTAATGTAAAAGGTGAGGTTGTGGGGCGTCACAAGGGGCTTATAAATTATACGATTGGCCAAAGGAAAGGAATCGGAATCGCCAATCAGCATCCGCTTTATGTCGTGAATATCTTGACCGATCAAAACAGGATTGTTATCGGCAATGAAAGAGATTTATATAAAGATAGGATGGAATTGGGCGAGTGTAACTGGTTTATTTCGCATTATACCGGCATGATTTTAAACTGTAAGGCGAAAATCCGATACCGCCATGAACCGTCCGATTGCTCCGTGGAAATCAAAGGACCGGACCGCGCCATTGTTGATTTTTCGCGGCCGCAACGGGCAATAACGCCGGGACAATCCGCAGTATTTTATGATAATGACATGGTTTTGGGGGGCGGCGTAATTGTCAGCGTGCCATAGTCATGATTCTTTTGTATAATACTAAAAACGATGGATAATAATAATAGGAGGTAGGCAGTATGGTGAAGTTGACATTTATGGGGCACTCTTGCTTTTTAATTGAAGATAGTTCATTTAAATTGATTATCGATCCTTTTTTAAGCGGTAATCCGGTTGCCGCCATGAAACCGGCCGACCTGAAGGTCGATTATATATTGCTTACTCACGGCCACGGCGACCATATCGGCGACGCTGTTGAAATCGCGAAGAGATGCGATGCTTCGGTCATCTCTAATTTTGAACTTTCTCTCTATTTGGGCCAAAAGGGGATTAAAAAAACCATCGGGCCGCATATCGGCGGTGGATGCAAGTTGCCGTTCGGTTCGGTCAAATTGACAATAGCGCATCATGGCTCGACTCTTGGCAGTGAGGTTGCTTATGGCGGCAATCCCGTCGGATTTATAATAAGAATCGCCGGTAAGACGATTTATCATTCGGGTGATACAGGGCTGTTTCTCGACATGAAATTAATCGGCGAGCTTGATAAAATTGATATAGCTTTATTGCCGATTGGAGGATTTTATACCATGGACGCCAATGATGCCGCCAAAGCGGTAGAATTCCTTCGCCCACGGCGGGTCATCCCTATGCATTACAATACGTTCGATTTAATCAAAGCCGACGCTCAGGAATTCGCCAAAAAAGCAAAACATCACGGTTCAGATTGCGTGATATTAAACCCCGGCGAATCGTTTACGGTTGAATAGGTCGGCCGGAAATATAATCGGGGCGCTTGTATTTTATTCGATAGTATCGGCATTCTGTTTAAACGGGATATCTCAAGCGACCGTTTTTCATATAAAAGCACCCGCCGATGACAGCGTTGCCGCATTAGAATTTTTGCGGCATTATTCCGCGCAATTATATAAGACGACGGGCGTTTCTATCATAGATACCGTATTTGTTGTAGTCGCAAGCGATTCCAGAGAGTTTAATAGCGCCGTCGGCGGAGAAGTCCCAGACTGGGGGGCGGCTGTAGCCATTAAAAGTCGAAGGCTGATTGTAATCAAATCGCCAAGATTATTTCCAGTCGGTAAATCTCTCAATGAGCTTCTCGGTCATGAACTGGCGCATATCGCTCTTAACGATGCTGTGGGAGGGAAGTGGCTGCCGCGCTGGTTTGAGGAGGGATTCTGCCAGATGATGTCGGGGGAATGGCGATTCGAACAGGATGTCTTGTTGACACGGGCGGTCTGGGGGAGCGGGTTGATGTCGCTGATTGAGTTGGAGAACCTGAATGGATTCGGTGGGGCCAAGGCGGCTTTGGCGTATGCCGAATCATATTTAGCGGTCAATTCGTTGACCCGTGAATTGGGTATCGATTTCTACGCGGATTTTTTTTCTGAATACGGGAAAAGCGGTAATTTTTATCAATCCTTTATGTCAACAAGCGGCTATAAGTATTTCGATTGGGTAAGTCAATGGCAGAATCAAACCGCCCGCAAATATCGATTCGTACTGTATATTTTTGATTCGAGGTTGTTTTTCCCGTTATTGGCCGTTGTATTTTTGTTATTTTATGTGTTAAAATTATATCAGGTTAGAAAAAAGAAAAAGGAATGGCAACGAATAGAAAGAATCTGGGATAATGACAAAGGTTTTACAGCATAAGATTGAATATGTGTTCGTACGGATTCTTGTTATCTTGGTAAATATCCTGCCGGTCAAAATTGGGATTCGATGCGGAGATTTAATTGGGATATTCGCCTTTTCGGTGATTCGATATCGCCGTAACGTGTCGTTGGTCAACCTTCGCAAATCGTTCGGGAATCGCTATACCGATAACGAGTATAAAAAGATTGCCAGGCGGGCCTATATTAATATCGGGCGCGGCTTGATGGAGTTGGCCATGTTTCCCAGTCTGAAAAAGAAAGACCTATCAAATTACATTAGAGTAGTGAATGGGGAACCGCTAAGAGACCACTTTAAGACCGGTAAGGGCGCGGTGTTGATTTCAGGTCATTTTGGAAGTTGGGAGATGATGGGAGCATATCTTGCTCAAGCGGGTTGGCCGATCGATTTTTTGGTGGGCATCCAACATAATCGTTCGGTTAATAACCTGATGAATAAACATCGAGCGATTTTCGGAATCGGCCTAATCGAGATTGGGGTCGCCGCTCGAGGGGTTTTCGCGGCAATTAAAAATGGGCGCGGCGTGGCGATGTTGTCGGACCAGGACGCCGGCAGTGATGGCGTCGTCATCGATTTCCTCGGCCGGCCGGCATCGACAGCCAAGGGACCGGCTGCGTTCGCCCTAAAGACGGGCGTTCCTATTTTCTATGGGGCGTTTGTAAGGGAGGGGCTGGACCATCATATTTTATTTATCGAGGGGCCGATAATCATCGAAAAAACGGGCGATAAAGAAGAAGATATCAAGAAATTAACTCAGGCCTATAGCGACCAGCTGGCCAAGTACATTACGAAATACCCCGATCATTGGTTATGGTCTCATCGGCGCTGGAAATCCACCTGTCCGGAAGACTATCGCTGATTGACGAACGCGGGCATATCCGGCTGGCGTAATCGGCTAACATGAAAAGGTCAAATAACCCCGGATTGTTCACCAATAGACCAGCGCTGCTTGCTCTGGCGGTATACGCCTCCGGTATTTTCATGGGAAGCATAATTGACCTTTCCGGATTGGTTATCTTTGGAATTTCGATAATAATTTTAATTATTGGAATATATTTTCACTTTAATAACAAACCGCATATCGCAGCGACATTATTATATA